>CAURFS010000054.1:0-9828 GCA_963523845.1 uncultured Campylobacter sp.
ATCATCCACAGCCCGATCGCGCACATCAGCACCGAGCAGAAAATTTCGAGGTATTTCAGATGGGTTTTCAGCAGATTTTTTAGCACCGCTCCGCCCAGCGTGTAGATGCTAAGACAGATGCTTTCGCTGGCGCACAAGATCGCCACGAGAGCGAAAGTGCGCGCGCCGAAAAGATTGTCCGCGTCCAAAAATGGCGGAAAGAGTGCGGTAAAAAATATCCATGCCTTGGGGTTTGAGACCGCGACTACGAGGCCTTGGAAGAAGATATTTTCGCTGCGCTTCTGTTTTTGCAGCTTGAAATTTCCGCGCGCTAAAAAGGTCGTGACGCCAAGATAGAAGATATACGCGCCGCCTAAAATTTTAATTGCGCTAAGCGCCGCAGGGTGCGCAAGCAGAATGCCCGCGACGCCGAATATGCACGCAAGCGCCACGGCTGCGACGCCCAGCACCTGCGCTAGCAACGCAGGCAGCGCCCTAAGATAGCCGCGCGCGATGCCGAGATTTAGCGCGTAGGTCATGTTGATGCCCGGCATCAGCGATATCGGAAAGATCGTAAGGAAAAATAGAAGCATTGCAAACCCCTAAATTGCGGCTAAATTTTAAATTTATCGCGAGCCTGTCGCGGAAATTTTAAGGCGCGGCGGCGAATGAAATTTTAAAATTCCGCCGCGTCTTTTTGCGATTATCATCACGCTTGCACGGCACGTGCAGATAAAATTTTAAAATTCTGACGCCCGCTTCGCTAGACGCGTCCAAGCTTTTTACGGGGCGGGAAGGGGGCCTCGGTTGCGAGGTCGCATTTTTCGCAGAGGCGGCGTTACTTCCGCGCACTGTATCGCTCTGCTCGCCTCAAATCCTGCCCAGCCCTCGACGACGCCTTACAAGAGGCAGGACGCGGTTGCGCTAAATTTATATTATAATTGTGCGCAGCGTAAAAACCCACGCCGCAGCGTATGCAACGGAACGAATGAAATTTTAAAATTCTACACGCCTTGGCATAAAATATATTGCGGCGAAGTGAGCCGCACCGCCGCGGACAAATTTAAATTTTAAAACTCTTGCGGCTTTAAATTTGGCCGAAAATCCCGTAGCCGAAGATCACCGCGATGATGAGCGGCAGGATAAATTTGACGTACAAAAACCAAACTCCCGCGAGTTTAGCGCCGAGATCGCCTTCGTTGGTGAGCTCGTAGATCGCGTCCTTTTTTAGCACCCAGCCCACGTAGATGCAGCATAGAAGCGCCGTTAGCACAAAAAATACGTTCGCGCTTACGAAGTCGAAGGCGTCGAAAACCGAGCGCCCCAGAATTTTAACGTCCGCAAGCACGCTGCTTGAGAGTATGCAGGGCAGGTTGCCGAGCACGAAGACGCCGCCGAGCGTTAAATTTACCGCCTTTAACGTTGAAAAGCCGAAGCGCTCCTCGACGAAATTTATGATGACCTGATAGATCGTGATCGACGTCGTAAGCGCGGCGATGAGCAAAATCGAGAGAAAGACCACTGCGACGGCGTTGCCGAACGGCATATGCGAAAACGCGATCGGAAGGCTCTTAAAAACCAGCGATGAGCCGCTGCTCGGCTCAAGCCCCGCGCTAAAGAGCGACGGGAAGATCATAAAGCCCGCAAGTACGGCGATGAGGGTGTTTACGACTGCGGTGATGGTGGCTGTTTGCATCAGCTTCTCGTCTTTGTTGAGGAAGCTGGACAGCGTGATCATCACGCCGAATCCGAGCGAGAGCGCGAAAAAGACCTGTCCCAAAACGTCGATCAAAAGCTTGGGCGTAATCTTTGCAAAATCGACGCCGAGGTAAAATTTCACGCCTTCCTTTGCGCCTTCGAGCGTTAAATTTGTAAGGATCACCGCGATGAAGCACAAAAATAGCGCGGGCATTAGAAATTTTACGAATTTTTCGATCCCTTCGATGATGCCGTTTTTCAAAATGTACCAGTTGATCGCTATGAAAACGATCGTGTAAGCTCCGACGCCGAGCGGGCTATTTTCTATGTGATCTGAGTAGAATTTTTGCGTGAATGCGGGATCTGTGATCCGCGCGGAGAGGTCGAAGTTGCCGCTTACGATGTTTACGATATAGGTTAGCACCCAGCCGCCAAGGACCATATAGTAGGCCAAAATTCCAAACGCGCCGATTACGCCCATGATGCCCACGATCTTCCATGCGGGCTTTATGCGCGAGCCATCCTTTTTAGGCGCTGTGAAGGCATCGACGCAGTTTCTTAGCGCGCGGCGTCCGATGACGTTTTCTACCAAGATCATCGGGATTCCAAGCACGATCATCGCGATGCAAAATACGAGCACGTAGGCGCCGCCGCCGTTTTGCCCGACTAGATACGGAAACCGCCACGTGCAACCAAAGCCGATCGTGGCGCCCGCGACGGTTAAAATATATGTGAGCTTGCTGCTCCAGGTCTGTCTCGGCACGCTCCCTCCTTAAAATTGCTCTTTTTTGAGTTTGTCGAGGAAGTCCTCGATATTGTATTTGGCGCGGTAAGCCTCGCTGATGAGATGGACTATGATGTCGCCGAGATCAACGACGCTCCACTCATCGCCGCTTTCGATAGCCAAAAACTCCTCGCCGAGCGGCTTAAGTACGCTTTTTAGCTCCTCGATAAGCGAGGCTGCGTGGCGGGAGGTTAGCGTAGTGGCGATGACTACGAGCTTTGCGATGTATTCGCGCTCACTCATATCGATGATCTGGACGTCTTCGGCTTTCTTTTCATTTAAAATTTCGGCGATCTTTTCCGCCCTTTGCTTTGGATCTTGCATATCTTTCCTTTTATAAAATTTTATGACCTCTGCTGCGATCTTGGGCGGGATTTCGCCTTTGAAATCTCGCCTAAAACCGCTTGAGCTCGCATCTACGGCAATCTCGATCCGCCTTAGATCCGCCCACTGCCGCGGGATCTCGTAGCCCGGCCTCGTAAGCACGACAAACTCCGCTAATTTTTGCAGCTCGCTAAAATCGCCCCATTTATGAAGCTCGGCTAGGTTGTCGGCACCCACGACGATGTAGAGCTTTGAGACTGTATCCGTGCCGCTAGCACTATTTGCTTTGCTTGCTTCATCTGCACTGCTCACATCGCTCGCGTCATCCAGGCCATTTGCGCCGCCTGTGTCACCTGCGCTATTTACGCTATCCAAGAAATTTACGTCGCCTATGTCGGACATACAATTCGCATTGCCGCTTGAAATTTCGCTTGCAACGGGGCTTGAAATTACGCTTGCATTTGTGATTTCGCTCGCGTCTGCGCTTAAAATTTTATTCGCGCTTAAAATTTCGTTCCGGACAGCGCTCGGAATTTTGCTAGTACTCGAAATTTCGCCCCCGACGGAGTTTGAAATTTCTCTCATGACGATGTTGGACACTTTGCTTGCTACGACGCTTGAAATTTTATCTGCACTTAAAATTTTGCTTACGTCGTTTGCACCGCCCGCATTACTTTTGCAGCCGCCCGAAATTCCACTCACCGTGCTTTGTGAAATCCCCTTTGTTTCACTTCCATCGCAGATTAAAATTTTATCTGCCACGCTACCTTGCAGAATTTTGTTTTTTGCGTTGGCAGAGATACTTACTCTATCCGTATTAACGGCGGTGCAGGCATCGTCGCTTGAAATTTTAGCTATGCCGCACGACAAAACCCTATCCGCCTTGCCGGGCAAAATTTCGCCCGTGCTACCCGAAATATGAGCATCGGTGCAAATTTCTCCCGCAATATTTGCGCCGTTAGGTAAAACCCTATCCGTTACGGCTGTCGGGGTTTCACTCGTTTGGCCTGCCGTTTCCGACGTGATTTTGCCGCTTGCGCCGTATTTTTCGAGCAGAAATTTCACGCTTTGTATCGTGGGTACCGGGCAGTTTTGCGAAATTTCATAATCGCTTACCTCCACATGCGGGGCGTCGCTCCACAGCGCGCGACACCATCTAAGCCGTAGCTGCGGAGGCGCCGAAAAGCTTTTTTTAAACGGGTTTAGAAACGACGGCATTATGACCAGCAAATCGGGCTTTAGGGCTGATAAGATCGCCCCTACCGCGGCGTCGTGTCCTGCATGCGGCGGATCGAAACTACCGCCGAAAAGCGCGATTTTCACGCGCCCGCTCCGCGCCGTTTCGCGCCGCAAAATTTCTCGCACTTCGCCGCAAATTCTGCGTTGTAAAATCTTGCGCGCCGCAATCTTGCTTTATGAAATTTTACGCCGCAAAATTCCGCTTCGCCAAATTTTGTTGCAAAAAATCTTGCGTTTTGCAGCGCGGTAAATTTAAAAGGCGCAGCGGCGCAAAGGCTAGGACTGCGTCGCAGCCCCTTTGTGGCGGCAAATTTTAAAAGCGCGCCATCGCGGAATTTTACCCCGCCGAATTTCGCTGCGTTAAATTTCATTTTAAGCTCTAAATTTGGCGCCTGGAACTTCATCTCGTGAAATTTCACGCCGTGAAATTTAGCCGCATAAAATTTCGCAGTGCGAGCTAAAAAACCCGTCTCGCGCAATTCTGCTTTGTAAAATTTGACGCCGCGTATCCTAAATTTTGATTTGCAGAATTCCGTGCCGCGAAAGTTTGTTCCTAAAAAATTCGTCCCGTAGGTCGTAAATTTCGCGCTATCAAATTTCTCGTCGTGAAATTTAAAATACGAGTGCCGTGATTGCCGAATTTGTCGCGTATGACGAAGCGTTTCATTGCAAAATTTAAAATCGCGAAACTCGGCATCGCGCGCCCTGGGCTCTGCGCCGCAAAATTTCGTGCTACTAAATTTTGTTGCAAAAAATCTTGCGTTTTGCGGCGCGAAAAATTTAACGCTGCGCTTTCTGAATTTTGCAGCGCAAAACCCTGCGGGGGCGAATCGGGCGTTAAAATTTGGGTTTTTGTAAGGCTTTCGCACGGGCCGCCTACATATATTTTTCTAAAACGCGCGGGATTTCGATGCTGCCGTCCTTGCGCTGGTAGTTTTCCATTACCGCGATCAGCGTGCGGCCGACCGCGAGCGAGGAGCCGTTTAGCGTGTGAACGAGGCTGTTTTTCTTGCCGTCTTTGAAGCGGATCTTGGCTCTGCGCGCCTGAAAATCGCGACAGTTGCTGATCGAGCTGATCTCTCGGTATTGGTTCTGCCCCGGCAGCCAAACCTCCAAATCCACGGTCTTTGCGGCGCTAAAGCCCAGATCGCCGCTGCAAAGCAGCATGTGTCTGTGCGGAAGACCTAGGCTAGCTAGCAGATCGCTCGCGCACGAAATCATCTCCTCAAGCATCTTTGCGCTATCTTGCGGGCGCGTGATGGCGACGAGTTCGACCTTTTCGAACTGGTGCTGGCGGATCATGCCGCGCGTATCGCGTCCCGCCGAGCCCGCCTCCTTGCGAAAGCAGTGGCTGTAGCTGGTGAGCTTGATCGGCAGCTCCTCGCTGCGCAAAATTTCATCGTTAAAGAGATTCGTCGCCGTAACCTCGCTCGTAGGGATGAGGTAGAGGTTTTGCTCCTCGTCGTCAACGCGGTAAAGATCGTCTTTAAATTTAGGCAGCTGACCCGTGCCGTAGAGGATCTGATCGCGCACCAAAAACGGCATATTTACGAGCTCGAAGCCGCGCGAGTTGTTAAATTCGATCATATAGTTGATGAGAGCCATATTCAGTTTCGCGCCAAGACCTCGGATCGCGGTAAAGCGGCTGCCGCTGAGTTTGACGCCGCGCTCGAAATCAAGCCATCCCAGCGCCTCGCCGAGATCGAAGTGCTGCTTGGGCGCGAAGTCGAACGTACGCGGCTGCAGCACCTTTTTGATACAGACGTTTTCGTTCTCGTCCGCACCGATAGGCACGTCGTCGTCGATGATATTCGGTACGCACGCGGCGATCGCTTCTAGGCTCTGCTCGCGCTCATTTACGAGCTCGCTTAGGCTTTGGATCTTTTGCTTGTTTTCCTCAAGCTGCGATTTTAGCGCGCCTACATCTTTACCTTCGCGTGCGGCGAGACCTAGTTCCTTGCTCTTTGCGTTTTGCACGGCTTGGAGATTTTCAAGATCGCTCTTTTTGGATTTTAGCTCGTTGTAGGCATCCAGTAGCGATTGCAGAGTTTGCGGCGGGACTTTTTTGGCGATGAGTTTTTTATTAAATTCGTCGAAATTCGTCTCGATAAGTTTTAAATTTATCATTTTCTGCCTCTTTTTGGTAATTTAAATTGCGACATTTTAACTAAAGTTTGCTTTAAATACTCAAAATAAACCCACATTTAAGCAATACGGATGAAAAAAAGTGATACAATTCCGTAATATTTTATTATGAAAGGTATTACATGAAGGCAGAATTTGCTTTTTTAGGAATTTTCGCGGCGAGCCTTGCGTTCGCACATTTCGGCGTTCTTACAACGGATAAAAATGTCGTAGAGGATCAAAAAGATGCTACTTTAAAGCTAAATTTGGAATTCTCCCATCCGTTTTTGCAGGAGTCTATGAATCTACAAAAGCCCGCAGAATTCGGCGTTTTTATTGATGGCGAGAAAAAATCGCTCCTAGGCAGCCTAAAAGAGCAGAAAAAGGGCGAAAATTCCTATTTTGCGGCGGAATTTAAAGCTGACAAGCCATCGCTTTTGGCGTTTTATTTCGATCCGAAACCCTATGCCGAGCCGGCTGAGCGCAAGATGATCCGCCATATCACCAAAACCTACGTCGATGCTTACGACGCGGGCGAAGGCTGGGATAAGCCGCTCGGGCTAGAGGCGGAGATCGTGCCGCTAGTGCGACCTTATGCGCTGTATGCGGGCGAGATATTTAGCGGAGTTTTTTTATTGCACGGAAGGCCCGTCCCGGGCGCGGACGTGGAGATCGAGCTATATAACGATAAAGGCTACAAAGCCCCTAGCGAGGCGCATGTCACGCAGGTCGTTAAAACCAACGGCGCGGGCGAGTTTAGCTTCGTGATGCCGGTTGCCGGCTGGTGGGGCTTCGCGGCTCTTAGCGAGGAGGAAGCCGCCAAAGGAAGCGAGCAGCCCGTAAATGAGCTGGGCGCCGTGCTTTGGATCAAAGCGGACGAGCTGAAAAAGTAGCGGAGCGGCTCGGTGAGATCTCTTTTTTCGGGCAAAATTTGCGCCGCTGCGGATAAATTTAAATTTACGCTTTGGCAGGGCTTTGAAATTTTATTTTCGCGCGTTTTGATTTTGAGCGTAGAATTTCCAGCAAATTCTGCGGCTGAAATTTTACGGGGCAGAATTTTGTCGTTTCGCACCCGCGTGCAGTCTGCGTCTCGAGGTTTGATTAAAACTTTACGGAGCAGAATTTCGCTGAGTAAAATTTCAAGTAGCAGAACTCTGCTGCGTGGAATTTTGCTCGGTAGAAATCCGCTCTTAGTAGCTTCCATCCGTAAAATTTCATATCCATGGATTTACGGGCATAAAATACTGGCGCGCAAAATTTCGTTTTTTGAAATTTTACAAACCTCGACTTTTAAAAGTTCGCAAGCTCTGTTTTGCCGCGCGAGCACCGCGCCGAGATCGATCAGGGATTTAAATTTTGCGTTGCAAAATCCGCTCGCCGCTCCTGCAAATGTAGCAAGCGAAAATTCTTGCGCCATGCAAGCCGTAAAATTTATCAAATTTGCCGATTCCGCAAACGGTTTTGAGACCGCTCCGAGTCTTGCGTTAACAGCCGCCGCAGATAGGACGCAAGCCGCGAGTTTTGCAGCCGCAAATTTTGCCGCGATTAAAGCCGTAAAAGCAAGATCTGTAGCAATCAAAGCGATTATCGCAAAGGTCGAAAAGCTATTAAATTTAGATACTTCGCGCGTTTTTGCGCGTCTAAAAAACGGGAGCGATTTAAAGGAGGCGAGCCGTGCACATTAGCGAAGGAGTTTTGAGTGCGCCCGTGCTGCTTGCCGGCTGGGCAGTTACGGCGCCTGCGGTAGCGGCGATTTTATGGCGCGTAAGGCAGTCTGAAATCCCGAGGATCGCATGTTTTAGCGCGCTATTTTTCGTCGCATCTTTCGTGCACCTGCCAGTAGGCATCAGCTCCATGCACCTGATGCTAAGCGGGCTCGTGGGCGCATTTTTGGGCTCGCGCGCGATCTTGGCGATTTTCGTCGCGCTGTTTTTGCAAGGGGTGTTTTTCGGCTTCGGAGGGCTTAGCGTGCTCGGCGTAAATACCGCAGTTATCGGCTTTCCGGCGGTTTTGGGCGGGCTCTTTGCCGCCGCCGCAAAAGCGCAAGAGCTAGAAGTGCGCACGCAAAAAATTTATCTGTTTTTGGCGGGTTTTGTGCCGATCGTCTGCTCGATGCTGCTTCTTGATCTCGTGCTTTTCATCAGCGGGCGGGAGTTTTTTGCTATCGCGACGCTCATCTCGCTCGAAGGAGCGATTCTAGCTGTTTTGGAAGGGATCATCACTCTTTTTGCACTTAGCTTTATTGCGAAATTTTACGGCGGACAAAGGCGATGAGAGCGTTATTTTTCTTAACGGTTTTGATCTCTTTTGCATTTTCGCATGCGCTTCATCTTTTCGCGACGCAAGAGGGCGATAGAGTGGCGATTTATAGCTATTTTTATAAAAATTCTCCCTGCATGGAGTGCGAAGTTTTAATCAGTGCGGACAGGCGTGAAATTTTGCGCACTAGGACCGATAAAGAGGGGCTTGCGAGCATAAAGATCCCGGCTAAAAATTTTACTATTCAAATTTACGGGGGTGCAGGGCACGGCGCGCAGATGGAATTTAGCGCCGAAGACTTTGCGCCGCAAAATTCCGGTGGTCCTGAAAATTCCACGCCGCAAAATTCTGAACCTCAAAATTTAGACGCCGCTAAAAATTTCGCGTCCAAAGACAGCGCGCCCGAAAATTTCGCGCCGAAAGACAGTACGCCTGAAAATAAAATTTCAAGTGTTTCCAAACCTTTGCAAAATTCAGCCTCGCAAAGCATCTTGCCAAAAGAAAGCCCTAAGAGCGATATTAGGAGCATGGCGTTTCAAAACCAGTCCGCCGAGGCGCCTAAAATCGCGCTTTGCTTGGCCTTGATTTTCGGCTTTTTTGCTTTGATGTGGCTAGCGAAAAGAGCGCGCAAATGAGCCCCGCCGTATCACTGCTCGCGTTTTTCATCTTCAGCTTCGGCGTCGGACTTAGCGGGCAGCTTTACGCGGCGTTTTTTGCCCCGCCGCTACTTCTTTTTGCGCTTAAAATTTCGATTGCGCGCGCGGTCTGCACAAGGCTTGCAGTATTAAATATCTTTGCGATTTTAAGCGCGTTAAGCCCTGCCATAGTTGGCAACTACGAGCTTGCGGGCGTGATATTTTTGCGCGCGAATTTGATAATGGCGTTTGCGATTTTACTATTTTACGGCAAGGACGAATATTTTTTCGCGCGCGGATTTTACGGGCTCGGGCTCGGCGAAAAGCTAAGCTTTTTGGTGTATTGCTGCGGGCGATTCGTAAATTTTTTACGCTCGGATCTGGCGAGACTGCAAGCTCTTTTGCGCATGCGCGGATTTGTGGGGACGAGCGGAATTTTCACTTATAAAATTTATGCGAATTTGATCGGGATTTTAGCGATTTCGGCACTTGAGCAAGCAAGGAATTTAAGCATGGTGATGAGCGCGCGAGGGTTTTGCGGTAGGCTATTTTACGAACGTCGCGAGGCTTTAAGCGTCTCGGAGGCCTCGTTTTTGGCGTTCGTGCTGGCGTGCGTATCTGTTAAAATCGGAGCTATCTTATGAGCTGCTCGCTTAAGGCGCTGGGTTTAAGCGCTAAAAACGGCGAGCGAGAAATTTTTCGCGGCGTAAATTTGAGCGTAGGGCATAAGGAAAAAGTGGCGATCTTGGGCGCGAACGGGCAGGGCAAGACGAGCTTGCTTCAAAT
>CAURFS010000055.1:0-9770 GCA_963523845.1 uncultured Campylobacter sp.
TAGTTATATGGAGCACTTTGCCGATAGCTATGAGTTTTATGTTCTCAATAGTCCAAAACTCGCCGAGCTATATGCCAAGGGCTGCTCGAGAAAATTTCAAAGCGACGGTGTAGTATTTTTATATGCAATTGAAATATCAGATTATAGAGTGCTTTGTAAGAGTGACGACGACAATAAAAGTGTCTTGATCAAAGAGAGCGATCGATAAGGCGTTGCGAGATTGCACGGATAAATTTAATCTCTCGAGCCCGCGTTAAGCTTAGCGGTAAATTTTACAATCCGCGCCGAATTCCAAGCAGTCGCGAAATACCAAACTTCGCGCGAAATTTTACCTAGCCGCGCAAGTGCGCAAAGCAGAATTCTGCATAAAATTCTACGTAGAATTTCTTGTGAAATTTTAACTGACTATGCGAGATGGAATTCTGACTAGCTGCGTACCGCGAAGCTTGAAGCGCGGAATTTAAAGCCTCGCTGCCGCAAAAACAAAATCCGCAGCAAAGCTCTACGAGACAAAATTTTGTCGCAAAATTTCACTGCAAAATTCCAGGCGCTGAATTTAATATCGCAAAATTCCAAGCGCCAAATTTTACGTTGTAAAATTCCGTGCGTATTTTTCAGTTGGCTAAATTTCGCTCTTTAATTCTGTGTGCTATGATTCTGCCAAGTTTATTCCGTCTCTCGCAAACTCTGCGGCTAGCTTCAAATTTGTGCGTTAAAATTTCGCTCGCAGCATCTTGTGCGTACTTCATGAATTTTATGCGTTAAAATTCTACGCTGCGCAGTGGGGCTTTGCGGCAATGGCTTCCGCGCAAAGCTTTAAATTCTGCAAGTTAAAATTCCGCGCCGTAAAATTTAGCGCAGTTAGCGACCCACGCGCTGTTTGGGAGCCGCCACAATAAAATTCCGCACCAAGGCATAGCGGCATGAGCGTAGTTTTAACCCCGCCGCAATAAAATTCTACAGTTTTTCACGACGGGTGCTTTGCTTTTCAGCCCTAGCCCTAAGCGCGTACCGTAAAATTCCGTACTGCAAATTTTATTCTGCTCGTAAAGACGGCGCCTTGCTAAAATTGTCAAAATTTAGCCATTTTTCGCTACACTTGCTAAAATTTTAAAAACGATTAAAGAGAGATTATGGACAGAATTGTAGAGATCGAAAAGATGCAGCTCGATGAGAGCGTGGAGAGCTCGCTGCGCCCGTCGAGCTTCGAGGATTACGTGGGGCAGGAGAAGATCAAATCAAACCTCGCTATCGCGATCGCCGCGGCTAAAAAGCGCGCCGACGTGCTTGATCACGTGCTTTTCTACGGGCCGCCCGGGCTTGGCAAAACCACGTTAGCGCACATCATCGCCGCTCAGATGGGCGCCGCTATCAAGGTCACCGCTGCGCCGATGATCGAAAAGGCGGGCGATCTGGCGGCGATTTTAACGAACCTGCAAAGCGGCGACGTGCTTTTCATCGACGAGATCCACCGCCTAAGCCCCGCGATCGAGGAGGTGCTGTATTCGGCGATGGAGGACTTCCGCCTCGATATCATCATCGGCTCGGGTCCTGCCGCGCAGACCATCAAGATCGACATTCCGCACTTCACGCTCATCGGCGCTACGACGCGCGCGGGCATGATCTCGGCGCCGCTGCGGGATCGCTTCGGCATGCAGTTTCGCTTGCAGTTTTACACGCACGCTGAGCTTGCGCGGATAGTACAGATTGCTTCTGTTAAACTCGGCAAGGAGAGTGCAAGCGACGCCAGCGCCGAGATTGCGCGCCGCTCCCGCGGCACTCCGCGTATCGCGCTGAGGTTACTGCGCCGTATACGTGATTTTGCCGAGGTGCGCGACGAGGGCACTATCTCGCACAATCGCGCGCGCGAAGGGCTTGAAGCGCTGGGCGTGGACGAGCAGGGCTTTGACGAGATGGATATAAAATATTTGGAAATTTTATTTGACGCCAAGCACCGTGCCTTAGGGCTTAGCACTATCGCGGCGGCGCTTAGCGAGGATGAGGGCACGATCGAGGATGTCATCGAACCCTATCTGCTCGCCAACGGCTACATCGAAAAGACCGCCAAAGGCCGCATCGCAACCGATAAGGCGCGCGAGGCGCTCGGTCGCGTGCTAAAGACTGCGGAGAGAAATCTGTTTGAGGAGTAGGGCGGATGAAATTTTATACTTCACGGCGCTAAGTCATAGCTCGCAGGTGGAAACCCTGCCGTGGCGATTTTGTATATTTGATCTTTGAATTTTGCTTGGTTTTAAAGTTTCTTTAGATTTAAAATTTAAAGCGGGAGATTTTGTAAATTTAGAGCAAATTTATTATCGCTCAATAAAACATCCAAAAGAATATGAAGGGAAATTTTATGAAATTCATAACAAAATATATAAAAAGGCTCTTATATTATTTTTACGATGTATTTTATAGGCGTGTTTTTATCAGGGGAGTTTCGCATCCGCCGGCACAGGTGGCTAGCATAGGCTGTTATGGTTTGCTTTTTGTCCTGTGCGGAACGCTTTTTACTATTTATAGAACGGATACGTCGCCTAAGCAGTTAAATGAGCTTGAGATAGATACCGGAATTTTAAGAAGCGTTTATTATGATTTTCGCGGAAGCGGCGGACGAATACATATAGAACTAGAAAACGGCAAGAAAAAGGTTTATGAAATAAGCAAAAGCGATAGCGATATTTACGAAAAGCTAAAAGGGCAAAAAATCAAAATTTACGGCGAGCCAAGCCCAGATATATTAGGCAATAATGAAATTTTACAACTTGAAGATAAAGATGGAAAAATATATAAAGAATATAATTTTGATCATAGATTGTTAAGACCATATTTGATGACCGCACAGTTTAAATTCTTTTTAAAAGGGGTGGTTTTTCTACTTTTATTGATATTTTTTATAAATTTTTCAGATAGAAATTTGATTAAAAACAATCCAGAAGAAGGAGCAAAAAATGAGTAACGGATTGGGTATTATTAGAAATACGTTTTCGCATGGTCTCGCTAATGCGGCTGCAGCGCAAGCTGGAGCGAAGTTCTGCTTTCATATGCCTATAGGGGCGGCTATTATTCTCACTCTCCATTGAAAGTTAAAATTTAGTCTATTCGCGCACCTGTTGTGCTCATTATTTTATAAATTCGTATTCTTTTGTCCTACGTGGATTGTTGTTTGCTATTATTAAGGTACATTAATTTTCTAAAAAATAACCTGTCGTCCGCTTAGCTTTTACTTCACTCTCGTTTATCGTACCGATTTTACTTCGCTTCTAGCAGACGCATTCGCTATACATTTTTCTTTTCCGCGTGAAGTTGCTATTGGGCTTATTATAAGAGTTGCGGCGCGAGTGGATCCACACATCGGGCGCGCGTAGCTTTAGATTTTGCGGCGCGGCATACGCGTCTGGCGCCAGCATATCGGCTCTGCCTGCCGAAGCGCTAATTTCATCAAATTTAGCCGCACGCAGCCTGCGCATTCGTATCGCGCGTGCCGATTACCACGCGAGATAGGCCTAGCTGCGCCAAAAGTTCGGCGCAAGACGGCGTCTTGCAGCGGTGCGCACAAGGCTCAAATACGGCATAGGAGCACACATCTGGTTTTGACGTATGTTCGAGCTATGCGCTATTTTCATAAATTAGGTACGATCCGTGTACATGTCGTATAGTGCGCTGTATGTGCGAGAACGCCGCTCGTAAATTCTATGAAATTTCAAAATTTAATCGAAATCTGATAAAAAAATTTATAAAATAGCTCATCAAATTTCAAAAGGATAAAATTTGCCGACGCCAAAAGACAACGCCGCAAGCCGCAATAAAAACCTGGCTGAAAAGATAGCCCAAAATAACGCCGAGGATAACTCCAAAAGCGAGGCGCAAAATTTCACTGAAAATCAGACCGTAAATAATGAGGGGGGCAAAATCGAAGCTGACACTGAAGGCGGAGCTCAAGCAGTCGTCAAAAACAAAGCCAAAACCGCCGCCGAAAATCAAAGCAAAAGCCGGATCGAAACCGACGAAGTCTCATCTACCGGTGCGGCCGCGCTTAACGACGCTGCCGAAGCCAATGAAACCTTCTCGGCTAATGCTTCCGCGCTAGGCGCTGCTGCCGCTTCGGGAGCTGCTGTGGGTATGAAAGCAGGTCTAGCCAAGGCTAGCGGGCGCGCGAAAACGAACAAGATATTTTTTATTGGCGCAACCTTGCTGATGTTTTGCTGCGTGATCTATCTGTTCTCGCCGTTTTTGATGGTGATCGCAATCGGCGTGTTGATGGCGGTGGCGACTTCGGGTCTGCATGCTAAAGTAACGAAGCTGTGCCGCGGTAGGCGCACGCTAGCTTCGGTACTTAGCCTGTTTTTGCTATGCGCGCTTTTTTTCGTACCCTTCATCTACGCCGTGATCGAGATCGCCAAAAACGCCGCGAGCTTCGATATGGCGCGCTTAAACGACGCGCTTAGCTACGTTCAGAGCCTAGACATCAAGCTGCCCGGGCCTTTTGAAAAATTTGATACGCAGTTTCGCTCGTTTTTGGCAAACCTAGACGTCGCAGGCGTGGCGAAACAGATCATCTCCTACCTCTCGGTCGTTGGAAAGTCCAGCGCAAAATTTATCGTCGATATGGTGCTTATCGTCGTGTTTTGCTTTTTTGCATACCTCTACGGCGAGAGCTTCAAGCGCTTTTTCAAAAAAATTCTACCCGTCGAGCCCGCGCAGATCGATTATATCTTTTCCGAGACGGCAAATACGATGAGCGTCGTGTTTTACTCGACCATCTTCAACGCCGTATTGCAGGGCTTTCTATTCTCTATCATCGCTGGGATCTTCGGCTTTGATGCGCTGCTGATGGGGGTGCTTTTCGCCTTCTGCTCGCTCATCCCCGCAGTCGGCGGCGCGCTCATCTACGTGCCCACCGCGCTATACGTGCTAGCGGGGGGCAGCACCTCGGGCGCGATCGTGATAATGGCGTATTGCGTGATACTGATCTCGACGCTCGCGGACAGCTTCGTAAAGCCGCTCGTGATCAAATTTATCAATTCGCGCCTAGTCGAAAACCCCGCAAACATCAACGAGATGCTGATCTTCTTCTCGATGCTTTCGGGCATCAGCACGTTTGGGTTCTGGGGCGTGATCTTGGGGCCCGCGATTTTAACGCTATTTATCGCGGTGCTAAATTTATACGATTATCTAAAAAAGATAGAATTCGAGTAGGGCTTGCGCCGCTTGGCGCTTTTAAATTTATGAAAATTTCGCCCGTAAAGCGCAATGCCTAACATGTCCTGGCGGCTTTTTGTCCGTTCGCGCCATAAATTTTTAAAATTTAGCTTCGGCGCGGAATTCCTACGCCTAGGAATTTTAAAATTTATGCTCTTGTTTTGAAATTTAAAAACCCTCTGCGCGCCGCAAAGCCCATGACCGAACGAAGGGCTGCGATACTAGAGAGTAAATGCGCGCTAAATTTAGCGTGTTTGATGGCGCCCAGGCTAAGCTCGATGTTTTACTGCGGCGCATCTCAGGCTACGCGCGGAAGTAGTTTATGTCGGCGGTAGGCGCCCCTGCCGCCGTTTTTTATAGCGGCATCCCAAGCAAACGGGCGTCGCAGCGGCTATAGGCTGTGGCGCCGGACAGCAGTCGCTACGGCACCGCCTTTTATGCGGCGTCTGATTTGGTACGGCATGTTTTTTATGCGACGTAAAGCATAGCGCTGCGCAGAAATTTCATAAATTTAATTCGTCCGTCGCTTTTTAAAATTTCGCATCATCGTGGGGCTTAACTGCAGATTAGAATTTCACAGACGAATACAAGGCGGCGTATCAAAAGCTTAAAAATCGGCTAAGGGTGCAAAAGCGGCGTCGGGCTAGAGATACAAAAACAGGCTAGAAGTGACAAAGATGAGTTTGAAAATTTCAAATTCCGTGGGCGCAGATAAAATTTATACGGAAAATTTACCTAGTAGTGCAGAAACTGCCAAAAATAACAAAATTTAAGCGAAAAGCACCAATAGAGCGGTGGCGGCGGTTTAGACCTGCACCTTGCCGCTGTATTTGATCTGGCTCGGGTCTTTTTCGTCCAGCTCGCGCATTATCTGCTCGCCGTTGTCGGAGTTTGCCGCGGTGATGTCTGCGTCCAGATCGGAGTATGAGTAGATCATCATCGCCTCGCTTACGCCCTTTATAGCCTCTATCGCGCGAAATGCGGCGATCTCGTCATCGAAGCTCTCCACGCTAATCGTGGCGACCGCCTTGCCGTTCTCGCACGCTACGAACTCGCAGCCGCCGATGCTTTGCAGCTCCTTGCGAAACGCCGCTACGTCGGTATTTGCGCTCAGATAGATTACGACGCTTGAAATATTCATTTTAACTCCCAAAAGTAGATATATCTATTGTACCCAGAGCCCACGAGATACTCTCCTGCGAAAAGCAGATAGTTGATGATGTCGTTACCTAGCTCGATGCTGCGAACGATCTCGCCTGCTTTATCGATTACGCGTACGCCGTTACCAACGGTAAAAGCACCCAGCTCGGGGCTTAGCGCCACGGCAAAAACTGCAAAACGGGCGTTATAAAATTTAGCGAAATTGCCGTTTTCGTAGTAGCACGATCTTTCTTTGTCGTTCGAGCCGCTCATCATACGATCGCCAAGCAGCGCCACGGAGTATATCCCGTCCTTGTGTAGGGATTTTTGGCTCATAAGCTTTTTCGCTTTCGCGTCGAAATAAAACACGATGCCGCCTTCGCACGAGATTAGCAGCGTTCCGCTAGCGCGGTCGTATGCGCTGCCGCCCAAAGAGGCGATGGTGAGCTTTTGCTCGAAGCTTACCTTGCCGCTAGACAGGTCGAAATATAAAATTTCGCTACCAAGACCTAGCAAAATCACGGTGTTTTCGTCGTAGAAATAGACGTTTTTGATCCCCGTCATCGGTAGCTTGTAGTGCGTAATCTTGCCGCCTACAAATATGCCCAGCATCTTTTCAAACGCGTCGCCGTTATATAAAAATGCATATTTCTCGCCTAGTTTATCGACGTCGAATATGGTAGCGCCCATCGGCTCGTCTAGGTAATTTTTGGACGAAGGCAAGGTGAAAATTAGCGTTTTGGATATTGCGCCCGAGGCGGAATTAGAGGCGGAATTTAATACCGTAGAATTCTCGGCAGAATTCTGCTTCGCGGAATTTTCTAAAGAATTTACGGCAGCGGAATTCGCAGTGGAATTTCCCGTGGAATTTACGCTTGCTTTAGCATTGAAATTCTGCGCCGCATCGGAATTTGTGCTTGCGACGGAATTTTGATTTGCGAAATTTTGCCTGGCGGCGGAATTTCGCGTGGAATTCTCCGCGGAGTTAATGGTGATTTTATAGAGCTTGCCGTTGTCAAGCCCTGCGTAAATTTCGCCGTCTAGATTTTTTAGCACCGCGACATTTGCGTCAAGCTCTAGTATGAAGCTAGCGTGTTTGATCTTTGCAGGCGCATCTATGCCCACAGCGCCACTAGGTATTGCAACGCCGTTGCTGGCATAGATGAAGCAGGCGCAAAGTAGCAGCGGTGGCAAAAATTTCATCGCGCGCTCCTACTCAACCTCGGCGCCTTGATTTAGCGTATCTATGAGATTAGAAGTGGAATTTGCGTCGCTAAACCTACTAAAATCGGCTTTGAAATTGTTTTTCACTAGTGGATTGGTTTGGGCTTGCGGTACGTGGCATTGCGTGCAGTTGAATCGCTGCTCGGCTAGCGTGCCGTTTAGATCCGCGCCTGTGCGAAAGTCCACTAGATGACTTTTTGGAATCGGCGTAGAACCTACATCCTTAGCGACATCGGGCATATGGCAGGTTACGCACATATTGTTATCCTTTGTGATCGGTACAAGCCCTTCTAAGCTGTGCGGTATAAGCGGCGGAGCGTTTTCGAAGCTGCGCTCGATCTTTGAAGCGGCGCCCGGAGCATCCTCGCTATATTTGAAATCGGGCAGGGAATTTTTATTTTGTGCCGATTCGTCCACGCTTTTTATAAAGCCCAAGCTGTCGGCATCTATAGAAGCCGTCTTGTCCGCGGCAAAGAGCGCCGCACAGCATGCAAGAGCCAAGCCTAAAACCATTTTTTTCATTTTTTCACTCCTAATATACTAAAATTTAACGCATCGTCGTCGCATACGTCGATGCAGCGCCCGCAGCTGATACACTCGCTGCTAACGCGCCCGTTTTCGCGCCCAACCATCTTAAGCACCTGAACTTCGGGGCAGACCATTTTGCATTTGCCGCACATCGTGCATTTATCAACCTCGTGGCGAATGCGAATGATGCTAAAATAGCTAAGCGCCGCCCAAAATCCGCCGAGCGGGCATAGCCGCGAACAGATCGTGCGATCGCCTGCGAAAATTTCAAACAGCACGATCAGCAGCGCGATCGCAAAAGCGCTCGCACTCAGCGCTATAACGGCGCGCGCGAAAAGCGAGATAAAATTTATGCTCTCAAATGCCGCAAAGCCGAAAGCTCCGCTGCAAACTAAAGCTAGCACCGCTAGGACGTAGCGAGCCTTGCGGTTTACGTTAACGAGTCTAGTCGTTATGCCAAGTCTTTTACGAAGCCACGCGGCAAGATCGGTTAGTAAATTTATCGGGCAAACCCATGAGCAATATACTCGCGGCGCTATAAGCGCATAAAATGCGCCTACGATAAGCGCTCCGATAACCGCCGTAGCGCCCAAAGAAAAGCTAGCTAACAGCATCTGCGCCGTCGCAAACGGATCGCTTAGATTAATCGTGCCGAAAAGTTTCGACGAGCTTAGATTGCCCTTTAGAATTCCTGATAAAATTCCGTTTTCGCTCGCGGCTTTGAAGGCGAAATTATTTCCTAAAATAAAAAGGACTAGAATAAAAATTTGGCTCAAACGCCTTAAAATAGTATATTTCATTGCCTAGCCCCCTCCATTAGATCGTCCTCGTTTAAGTAATCCCTGCTTTTTTGCGGATCGAGCTTAATTTTGGTGTCTGCGTCCTTTAGCTTCGCGTCGTCGCCCTTGATCCAGCCTTTGACATAGTTATCGCTGGAAATTCCTATGACGCGCTCGCGTTCCACGACGCTGATAGCCGCCTTTTTTGTGACGCAGGCATGCTCGCATTTGCCGCAACCCGTGCAGTAGTCGCTATCTACGACGGGCACGAGCAGGGCGTGCTTTTCGGTGCGGTTGTTGTGGCGGTAATCGATCCTAAGCGCCTTATCCATTACGGGGCAGCTTCGCACGCACGCGTCGCATTGGATACCGGCGTAAGCGATGCAATGCTCGGTATCTATGACCGCAACGCCCATTTTCGATAGACGCACGTTAAGCTTGGAGTCTTCGCTTACCAGGCTTTTATCTAGTGCGTCGCTAGGACAGGCCGCGACGCAAGGTATGTAGTCGCACATATAGCACGGAATTTCGCGCGGGATAAAAAACGGCGTGCCGTTTGCAATAGCATGATCGCAAAAGCTCGCAAGCTTAAGCGTATCAAAGGGGCACGCCTCGACACAAAGTCCGCACCTTAGGCATTTGCTAAGAAATTCTTTCTCGCCTATAGCTCCGGGCGGGCGGAGTCTGGCGTGCTCGCCGGAGTTTGCGACTCCGAGCCCCAGAACGCCTACGCCAGCAGCTAAAGAAAGAATACCTAAGACCTCACGCCTATCCATAATTTACGCCTTGTAAATTTTAACCGCGCATTTTTTGTAGTCGGTCTCTTTTGAAAGCGGACAGGTATGATCGAGCGTGACGCGGTTGATATAAACCTTCTCGTCGAAAAACGGCACGAAA
>CAURFS010000056.1:0-9714 GCA_963523845.1 uncultured Campylobacter sp.
ATTTATCCTAGCGCTCAAAAACTCGCTCATATCGATGCGGCGGCTTTTGAAGCTCATCTTGCCGCTTTTGATGAAATACTCCACATCCTCGTAAGTAATGACCATCTGCTTGAGCGCGGATTTTATGCGCGCGGTGTGCTTATCGCGCAGCCCAAGCATCTCGGTGTTGATGAGCGCGACGCCCAGAGGGGTCTTTAGCTCGTGCATCGCGTCGTTGAAAAACGCCTTGATGAGGTTGCTTTGCTGCGCGTAGAAATTTTTTATGATTTTGTAGTTAAACAGCGCGATGATGAGCGCTACGAAAATCGTGATAAAGATCGTAGAGATCGCGATAAATTCTATCTTGGCGTAGCTTATCTTTTTTGAGATGACGAAAAAATATAGCTTGCCTTCATGTATAAAATGGCGTTTAAAAAATACTCGCCCGCCGAATTTAAGCGTAATAAACGCAAAATCGGGCGGCTGCACGCTTAGGTTTGATCTTAAAATTTCGCCGTTTGCGTTTAGGATCGCGTAGTCGTAGATGAGTTCGTCTTTTAGATCGGGATACGCGCCGGCTAGAGCTTCGCTGCTTTTTTGTATCAGCTCGGCGATGTCGGCGCTCTCCTCGATTTTGGAATTTAAATAGATGATATAAAGACTCTCGCTTATAAAGGCGCCGATGATGAAAATCGCGCTAAAAAGCGTAAATTTAAACCCTTTAAGCATTGATCTTATATCCGAGTCCGCGGCTGGAGAGGATGAAATCGTTGCTAGTTTTGGAGCGGAGGTTGCTGATATGCACGCGCACATCGACGCTGCCCGCCTCGCCGTCCCACACGTCGGCGATGAGCTCATCGACGCTAACGAATCTTTTGATATTGGCGAGCAGAAATTCTATAATTTTGATCTCTTTGGCGCTTAGCGATATCTCTTCGTCCGCGCGTTTTAAAATTTTTAAATTTGCGAAGTAGTGAAATTTATCCGCGATCTTGACGGCGCCCTTTTCGTCGCCGAAGTACTTTCGCATCAGCTCGCTTACTCTAAATTTAAGCTCGGCTAGGTGGAAGGGCTTTTTTAGGTATTCGTTGCAGCCAAGCTCGTAGCACTGGCTCAAATCGTCGATGTCGCCGAGCGAGGTCATCATCATCACGGGAGTGTTAAGGCCGAGGCCGTGCATATCTAAGCACCTCTTCGCCCGAGACCTCCGGCACTTTGATGTCTAAAATCAGCAGATGGTAGGCGCTCCCGGCGATCTTATCGCAGGCTGCGTCGCCGCTAGAGCATTCGTCCACCTCGTAGCCAAGCTCCTGCAGATACTCGCTTACGCTGCTTCTGTATTCAAAATCGTCTTCTAAAAGTAAAATTTTCAAACCCACTCCCTAGATCGGGAGCGAGGCTACGCTCCCGTACAAATTTGCCCCGCATATACGATATAGTAGCGAAGCAGAATGACGCCGCAAAGCACGACGAAAGAATTTAAGACTATAAACGCAGGCTTATAGGCGTGGTTTTTCAGCGCCGTAAAGGCGATGATGATCGGAGCGATGAGCCCCGTGCCTAAAATGCCGATCCAGAAAATTTTACCGTAAACCTCGTGTGTCAAAGCCTGCTGTGCCGCAAGCGCGCTCGTGCCGCCCTCAAAATACATCCCGACAAATAGAATGAATAAAAGCGGGATCTCAAAGAGTATCGCACGCAGATCAAGCACCAAAAGGTATTTTATGCTATCTTTGTTTAACGAGCCTTTAAAAAACAAAAGCCCCACTAAAATGCTTGCCGCGATGCCGCTGGAAAAGCCCGACAGCAAAAATAAAATCGGCAGCACCGGAGTATTCCAAAGCGGAATTTTCATCACCGCGCTTAACAAAAAGCCCGTATATGCACCCACGCAAAGAGCAAGGATAAACAAAACTCGCTCGAAAGCTTTGGAAGCTTTGGCGAACGAGCTTAGTAAATTCACGATAGGGCGTAGGAACGCAAGTAGTTTAAATTTACAAATTTCCTCGCCGAATACGCATAGTGCAAATACAAAGCTAAACGGCACGTAGATTAAAAGCGCCAAAACGCCGAGGCTCATCACCGAGCCGAAGTTAAATTTTATCAGCAAAAGATAGAAAGTAAGCGGCTTGCCAAGATCAAAGATCAAAAGCAAAAGCCCCGCGCAGATCGTGATCGGCGCCGTGATCGCGCCCGCTCTAATCATCGCATCCCAGATGGAATTTTGCTCGCTTTCGTGGCGGTTCCATTTGACTAAAAGCGCCACCATCGTCGCTCCCGCGCTAAGACCCGCCAAAAATAGATAGATCGCAATCGGCCAAGGCCAGTAAATTTCAGAGTATTGGCTCATATCGCCCCACATATTATTCATAGCGTCCCCCTTTTTTGTTTTTGATATTCGCTAGGCGCGGTTTGGTGTTTAGATACGCTTTCGGATATTCTACGCTCGTTTTGGCTAGCACTTTGTTTACCCCGGAGCCCGCGTCGTTTACGTCGCCGAAAACTAAAGCGTCGGTCGGACACACGCTTACGCAGGCAGGCTGCAAGCCTTTGCTCGTGCGGTTAGTGTAGCAAAAGGTGCATTTACCGATAGCGTGCGTGATAGGATCTACAAATCTGGCGTCGTAAGGACAGGCCAGGATGCAGTATTTGCAGCTGACGCAAAGTCTCTCGTCTATGAGCGTTACGCCGTCTTTGGTTTTAAAGCTCGCTCCCGTAGGGCAGACGTCCACGCAGGGGCTGTCCTCGCACATAACGCAGCTGGCGCGCGAATAATCGAGCTTTAAGCTTGGAAAAACGCCGCTTGTTTTGCCGTGCACCTGCAGCCTATAAACGCCGCTAGGCACGCCGTTTTCGTTCCTGCACGCAACCGAACAGGCTTGGCAACCTATACATAAATTTTCGTCGTGAATCATTATGAGTTTTTTCATAACCGCCCCTTTCAAATTTTAACTATATCGACGCCGACGTTGGTTACCATCGTGCTTACCACAGGACCCGCAGCGGGATCGAGAAGGACGCTTTGGTTGGTGCCTACGCCGTTCGTGCGCTTTAGCCCCGGACTTACGTGCCCAAAGCCGTGGTATAAAAATAGGCAATCGTCCCTGATGCCTTGCGTGACGAAAATTTTAGCCTTTTGCTCGCCGAATTTGTTTTTAAGCTTCACTACATCGCCCGTCTTTAGCCCCTCCGCTTTTGCAGAAGCTGGGCTGATCCAAACCGGCGATTCGCTCATCATATCGTTTAAAATTTTGACATTTTGAGTGTGGCCGTTGGTGTGAAGCGCGGTTTTGCCGGTCATTAGGCAGTATTTGTGTCCGCCGAATACGTCCATACCCTCGGTGTTTAAGCAGCCGTATCCCGCGAAAAGCTCCTCCACTTTCGGCGCGAAAAGCTCGATCTTGCCGCTCGGGGTTTTAAATTTCATCTGTGAGCTCATCTCGCCGTTTTCGTCCACGAACTCCGCCGCGGCAGGATATTTATCGATAAATTTAGCTACAAGCTTCGGCTCTCGGTAATACAGCTTCGGCACCTTGTAGCTTACGTAGCCGTTTTTGATTAAATTTGCGATCAGCTCGGCGTTGCCTTTGGCTTGCTGCATGCGGTATTCGTCGATGTTGTTCCAGGTGTAGTCCTTATCGATCTTCATCACCCTCGCAAGCTCTCTAAAAATTTCATAGCCGCACTTCGTATCGCCCACCGGCTCGACGGCTTTGTTTCGCATTACAAATCCCGGCGCGGTGCCGCCTTTGTTTTGAATCGACTCGTCGCGCTCCAAATACGTGGATTCGGGCAAGATCACGTCGGCTAGGCACGCGAAGTCGCTCATATACACGTCGATTGCGAGCACGAAGTCCAGCTTTTTGATCGCTTCTACGCTCTTATCCACGCCCGCAACGTTGATGAGGTGGTTAAAGCGCGTGCTGACCCAGCCTTTTACCGGATATGGTTTTTCGCTTAAAATCGTAGGCGCGATCTGCATTAAAACGCCGTGTTTGCGCGGCACGAAGAAATTTTCGCTACCTTCTTCGCCGCAGCCGTCGATACGCGCGGTCTTTGGAATTTTAAAATTTTTATCCGGGTTTGAGATAGTAGGGAATAGATCCTCTTTGCAAAGCGCGTTGAAGGTTTTGGAATCTTTAGAGAAGTAAATTCCGCCCTTTTTCTCGACGTTTCCCATCAGCGCGTTTGCGATTGCGATGGCGCGCGTGCGGATATATTCGGCCTTGGCGGTCGTGGTTTTATGGCCCCAGTCGATTACGACTGCGGGTGCCGCGGCGTAAATTTCATTTGCGATGCGCTCTACCTTGTCCGCTTTGATCCCCGTGATGGCCTCTTGCCAAAGCGGCGTCGTATCCTTAACGGACTGCCTTAGATCCTCTAGCCCTACGGCGTATTGTTCGATAAATTTTTTGTCGTATTTGTTATCGCGCAGCCAGACGTGGATTAGCGCCATCAAAAACGCCGCGTCGGTTCCCGGTTTTATCGGCAGCCACTCGTCTGCTTTGGAAGCTACGGTGCTAAAGCGCGGATCGAGAACCAAAAGCTTTACGTCCTCTCTGCTTGCGGCTTTTGCGAGCTTTTTGGTTTTTGAGATATCGATGCCCTCAAAGAGATTGTGGCCGAAATTTACGATATATTTTGCGTCGCCGTAGTCTCTTTGCATATTGGCGCCGAAAGTGTGCGGCACGGCGATATTGTAGGTGACCGGGCAACAGGACCAGTGCGAGTAGATGTTCGGGCTGCCGTAGGCACAGGCGAAATTCATCATCTGAGTGTGGTGCTCGCCCGTTTTGGAGGTAAAAACTACGCTTTGCGGGCCGTATTTTTGCGAAATCTCATCTAGCCTCTGCGCGCAAATTTTAAGCGCCTCGTCCCAGCTCGCCTCTCTAAACGCGAATGAGTGGCTTTACGAGCCTTTGATCGTCGTAGAGCTGATTGATGCCTGCTCCGCCGCGAGCGCAGACGGAGGTTTTGTTTGAAAATCTGTGGTTGCCCTCGATTAAAGCGCCGCGGCCGTCTTTGACGGTCACCTCGATAGGACAGCGCGAAGAGCACATCTCGCAGACGCTGGCGACTTTCTTTTCCGTCCCGCCGGTGACCGCGCTAGCGTTTAAATTTAGATTTAACGTCGCTAGCGTGCCGATTGCGGCGGTGCTTTTTAAGAAATTTCGTCTATTCATAAAAACTCCTTACCTTTAAATTTTGGTAGGAATTCTAAGGCTTCATCGTAAAAATAAGGTTAATTTTGATAATGCAGCTTTTGGCTTAGACTTTATCTCGAAAGATAAAATGCGTCCTGCGCCGTATTTTAAAGCCGTAAAATAGCGCTAGCAGTAGCAAAATGCTAATTGCGCCGCAGATCGCAAGGGCTACGCGAGCGCCTAGCAGCTCGGTAAAAAAGCCCGATATGAGCGCTCCAAATGGCGTACTACCTATTAGAAATAGCGCGTATAAGCTAAGTACGCGCCCGCGGAATTCGTTGCTTACGTGCATTTGCACGGTGGAGTTGATGCTTGAGTTTGTGATTACGAAAAGAAATCCAGTTACGGCAAGCCCTGCTGCGGCCCATGCGAAGGAATTCGCAGCCCCAGTAAGAGCTAAGCTCACCCCCATAGCGATCGCGCACGATCTGATTTTACGGATGCCAAGTTTATCAAAAATTGCTACGAAAAGCGCGCCGCAAAAGGCTCCCACGCCTAGAGTCGACATCAAATATCCAAAGCTTCGCTCATCCGCGTCTAGGCTAAGCTTAACGAGTGCCGAGATCGTTACATTATAATTTGGCACCAGCGTCGCTACGATAAGCACTATTATCATTAGCTCGCTTAGGGTTTTTTTGTGCGATACATACGAAATTCCAGCACCGATCGAGGCAAAAACGCCTCCGCTTCTGCTAGATAGCGTAGTAGCGGATGGCGGAATTTTTATGAAAAACAGCGAAACGATGATGCCTAAAAAGCTAAGCGCATTGAATAAAAAGCAAAAGCCCACGCCCCACAGCGCCATCACGATCCCTGCAAGTGCGGGTCCTGCAATACGAGCGACATTAAAGGACATAGAATTTAACGCTATGGCGTTGGCTAGATCGCGGGGCGAGTCGATGAGGTCTTTTACCATCGACTGACGGCTCGGGGCGTCCATGCTGGTAAAGATGCCGCTTGCAAAAGCGCAAAATAAAATTTTGCCGAAAGAATATAGCTCGCAAAAGCTCATAACCGCGAAAATTGAGGCGGTCACCGCCATGCCTATTTGAGCGAGCAAAAGGATCTTTTTGCGATTAAACTTATCGAGCAGTACACCGGAAAACGGCGTGAAAAGTAGCGCGGGCAAGAACCTCGCCGCAGCTACGAGGCTGACCTTAAAAGCGTCTGCGGTGATGCTTAGCACTAGCCACGGCAGCGCGACGCTTTGCATCCAAGAACCGATCAGCGAGAGGTTCATCCCGATCCAATAAATTCTAAAATTTGAGTATTTAAGCGATAGGAAGGGATTTTTCAACGCGCCGCCTTTTGAAATTTTGATTTGAGATTATACATTAAATTTTAAAAATTCACTTAAAGATTTAACATTTATAAAAATTTAACGAAAATTTAATATTTCTGAAAAGAAAAATTTTATATACTCTGCAATAAATTTTTAAGCAAAGGATTAAAAATGCAAAGACCGACTCCGATTAATCAGGAAATCAAACTGGATGAGAAGCGCTATATCGTTTCCAAAACCGATCCGAAGGGCATTATCACGTTTGCAAATCCGTATTTTTGTATGATTTGCGGCTATAGTGAGCTTGAGCTTTTGGGGCAGCCGCATAACATCATCCGACATCCGGACATGCCGCGCATAGCGTTTAAGCTCATGTGGGATACGATACAGCAAGGCAAGGATTTTACCGCCGTGGTTAAAAATTTAGCCAAAGATGGGCGCTTTTATTGGGTCATTACGGAATTTACCTCCAAAAAGGATCCCGTAACGGGGCAGATCACCGAATACACGGCATTTCGCAAGGCTCCACCAAGATCCGCGATCGAAACTATAGAGCCAATTTATAGGGCATTGCTGGATGCTGAAAGAAACGGCGGTATGCAGGCTAGCCAAAAGGCGCTCGTGGACTTTTTAAAAAGCAAAGGCGAGACCTATGAGAGCTGGATCGCAAAGGTCTCAGGCAAATCAAATCCGCTCACCGCAATGTTTTTTAAGGCGATGAAAAAGCTTTTTAGCTAGTCCAGTTAAAATTTAATGCAAACCCCGCGCAATGCGGGATTATTCAGCCTTGTAGAGCAAAACAAATAAAGCACGAAGCCGCCCGTTCATAAAATTTTGAAATTCTACGAAATTTTAAAATTTAGCTTGAGTTTTGAAATTTCACGTCCATATCAAACGCGCTACAGATCAAAGCCCCTCAAGCGTTATGTCGTAGAGCCTCTCTGCCGTCTCGTCGTTTAAATTTAGCGTCTTTTTGCTTCGTAAAAATTCTAAAATTTCATCCTGCGCAAAGCCCGCTCTTTGCGCGCAATGCTCGTGCGCAGGCAAAAAGCCGCGGCACAGTGCGATATTTTCTAAAATTTCTTCGTCGCATAAAAAACAATACGGCTCGTCGTGCAACCGCCCCTCAAATTTTAAAATTTCGGCGTAGCTTTCTACGATTATGCGGCGCGGATTTTGTTTGCCAAAGCACATAGCAGCTCGGTTTAGCAGCTCATAATAGAATTTATCAATATGCTCGTCATCTTTTAGATGCTCGTGCAAAAGCCGCATGAACTGCTGCCAAAATAGCAGCTTCTCGCGGCTTGCGAGCCACGCGTATCCCAGATGCATCACGCCGCTAAGACGAGGGAGGAAGTTTGGATTTTGCGAGAGCTCGAAGTCGATCTTATAGCCCTGGATGATGTTTGAATGGCGCGCGCCGTAGAAGCGATACGCACGCACGAGCGCGCTTTCGCTCAGCACGTCCACGATGCAGTCCTCGTCCCTAACTTTGGTCGTTTTTAATATAAATCCTTGCATTTTCCTATTTTAGCGAAATTCACATATAAATTTAAATAAAGAATTTTATGTTATAATCAGAAGTTTCATATTATAGAATTTAAAGGAAATCATATGAATTTTGGAGATCTATTTTCAAAAATACGTAGAACGCAGCCCGCACCTAGCGAAGCTCCTACGCATTGGATCAAGTGCCCAGGATGTGGCGCGCTGATGTATAGCAAAGAGGTCGAGCAAAATCATAGCGTTTGCCCCAAGTGTAACTATCACCTTCGTTTTGACGCGCAGGCTCGCATCGATCTGATCTGCGACGAAGGCTCTTTCGTGGAGTACGATCAAAATTTGCAGCCCGTCGATCCGCTAAAATTCGTCGATAAAAAATCCTACAAAAAGCGCATCTCCGAGAGCAAAGAAAAAACGGGCAGGCTTAGCGCAGTGATCGCGGGCGAGGGCGCCATAAGTCGCCAAAAAATTCAGCTCGTGGTGTTTGATTTTAACTTCATGGGCGGAAGCCTGGGCTCCGTGGAGGGCGAAAAGATCGTGCGTGCCGTAAAGCGCAGCCTCGATAAAAACGAGCCGCTAATCATCGTAAGTGCAAGCGGTGGTGCTAGGATGCAAGAAAGCACCTTTTCGCTAATGCAGATGAGCAAAACCTCTGCCGCGCTTAAAATTTTATCCGAGCATAAAATTCCTTTCATATCCATTCTTACCGATCCTACGATGGGCGGCGTGAGCGCGTCCTTTGCGTGGCTGGGAGATATCATCATCGCAGAGCCCGGCGCTCTTATCGGCTTTGCCGGACAGCGCGTCATCAAGCAAACTATCGGCGCGGATCTGCCGGAGGGCTTTCAGAGATCGGAATTTCTGCTCGAGCACGGATTAATTGATGCGATCGTTCCTAGAGCCGAGATGAGGCAGTATCTAAGCGATATAATCAACGTGCTGAGCAAAAACGCTGTGCAGATTGACGACACGAGTGACAAATCGCTGCACGAAGAGGGAAGCGAAGAGTAGTGCAGATAACGGTAAATTCCATCCAAAAGGGCGCGGACGAGTTCGCAGGCGCGATAAGCGATTATAAAAAAATGGCGGCTAAATTTGCCGCAGTGCGAGATGAGACGTTTTTTAATGCTAATATCGCTCGCGCGCAAAGCACATCTGCTGAGCTAGCGCTTAAGGCGTATGATGAAGCTTATCTACCGCGCCTTAGCGGATACGTCGTAGCTTTGGATGAGCGCGGACAGGAGCTAGATAGCATGGAATTTGCGAGTATGCTAAAGGATAAAAGTAGCGTGTCATTTTTCATCGGTGGCGCTTACGGGCTTAGTGAAAATTTTAAGGCAAAAGCCGATAAAATAATCAGTCTTAGCAGGCTTACGTTAGCGCACAAAATCGCTAAACTTTTGCTTTTTGAGCAAATTTTTCGCGCATTGTGCATTAACGCAAACCATCCATATCACAAATAAAGGGAAGTAATGAAGAAAAACGAGTTGAAATTTTACAAGAAAATTTTAGAAGAAAAAAGAGAGCAACTCATCGCCAATATTAATAGCTCTGTAAATGAAATTTCGGAATTGCGCGAAAATAAAGCTGCGGATGATTTTGACGTAGCGAGCATGAATACGGATTTAAGCATCGAATACTCGCTCAATGTTAATCAACAAAAGGCATTTTTAGAGATCGAAAGCGCGCTTAAACGTATCGAAAACGGCACTTATGGGCTTTGCGAGAGCTGCGGCGAGCAGATAA
>CAURFS010000057.1:0-9688 GCA_963523845.1 uncultured Campylobacter sp.
CCCCCCCCCCCGCCCCCCCCCCCCCCCGCGCCGTGCCACGCCGAAGACGGCATACGCGATGTAAGGCATAGTCTCGTGGGCTCGGAGATGTGTATCAGAGCCAGATACCCACCCGCCGAGCTTACGAGCAAGTCCGCGCCGCTAAAAATAAGATCCTGCCTCGTTATGATCGAAAGCCTCGCGGGCGCGTTTAAATCCACGAAGTCCTGCAAAAGCTCGGTCGTAAGGTCCAAAAACGCGCCGTCGCTAGCGATTAGATCGTCGATTTTACTCTGCGAAATAAACATATCTAGCCTACGAAGTGAATTTTAGCGGGCTCAAAGCGCGAATGCGCCTTTGTGACGCGAGATGGAAAGCCCAAAGGCATAATGCAAAAGGCTTCCAAATGCCCAGGCAGATCCAAAATTTCTCTTACGCGCTCCATTGCGTAAATATCGGGCGCTACGCCCAGCCACGTGGTGCCAAGCCCCAAATGGTGCGCCGCCAGCCAGAGATTTTCTGCCGCACAAGCGCAGTCGTAGCGAGCGTAGGGCTGGAATTTTAAGCCGCTTTTGCGCGTGCAAACTACGATCGCAAGCGGCGCGTCTTTCGTGCAGCCGCCGTAGGTGCCGACGCTGCTAAGTAGCGTAAGCGTGGTGCGGTCGCGCACTACGTAAAACTCCCATGAGCGCTGGTTGCCCGCGCTAGGGGCTTGCATCGCGGCTTTTAGCACGAGCTCGATCTGATCGTCGCTAGGCATTTTTTCGGTAAAATTCCGCACGCTCGTGCGTGTAAAAATTTCATTCATCGCTGCTCCTTTAAATTAAATTTCTAAATTCCGCTTTTTGCGAGCGGTAAAAAATGGAATTTAGAAGTAGGCTTGCCGCTGCGTTTGCTTGAGCCTTGCTTGCGCTTTACGCTTATTTAGGCGCTACGCGGCGGCTGATGCGCGCAGATTTGGTTCTGCTTGCCTGAGCGCGCCTCTTTTTGCATCGGAAAGCGTAAAGTTGCGATAGAATTTCAAGCCTCATCGCTATGAAACGCGCCGCATAGGATAGCTGCGTGAACTTAATTCAATCAAAATTTCGTTCACGAGCAAGCTTGCGGATCCGCGTATTTAAATTTTAATCCTAGGCTGCTATCTGGCACCTGCTAAAATGACACGCCGTATGCATCAATATGTGCGTGTAGCTCGCGTGGTCCTTAAATTTCATCTCGCACGCAAGCCTGCGCCGATCTTTGCGGATAAAATTTTATCCTTCGCAGCAATGAAATTTCGCCTGCGCGCCGAGTAAATTTTATATTCGTCGATGGGTAAAATTTAACTTTTGCCGTTTTAAATTTTAACTGCACACGCACTGCGAAATACCGGCTGCGTCGTACCGCATGCTAAGCGCGCTCAGATCAAAGCTCAAAATATCTAAAATTTAACCGCCAAGCACGACTAGGCGGAGCCATGCGCCGAAGCGCTATGAAATTTAAGCGTTAAGCCTGCTCGCCTATCAGCCTGCGCACGACGTAGCTTGCGATGAAAAGCCCGAAACTAGCGGTCACGCCCATGAAGCTACCCATCGATTTGACGCGCGGCGGCTCGCTCGAGCAAACGACGTCAAAATCGCCCGCAAAGCCGCGCTTTCTCAGCTCATATCTGATCTTGCGCGCGAGCGGATCGCCTTGCGTCCGCCAGATTGAGCGGATTTCGATTCTAGAGGGATCGAGCCTCTTTGCGCCGCCCATCGAGCTTACAAATCCTACGCCCGCCTCGCTACAGCGCAGCGCAAGAGCGATCTTAGCGGGCACGTCGTCGATCGCGTCGATTACGAAATCAAATTGCGTTAGGTTAAATTCCGACAAAAATTCCTCATCAATCCTAGCGGCGATTGGCGTTATGCCTTTAAATTTGCGCGCGAAAACCTCGCATTTTAGCTCGCCTACGTGCTCGCTTCCAAACTGGCGGTTTTGATTGGTGATCTCGAAGCGATCGCAATCGATCACGCTTAAGCTTACCGCGCCGCTGCGGTATAGCGCCTCTATCGCCGCTCCGCCCACGCCGCCGCAGCCGCAGATTAAAATTTTAGCGCTTTGCAGCCTTGCAAAATCCTCGCCGAAAAGCAGGCGCGAGCGCGAAAAGCGGTCTACTACGACCTCACTCATCGTTTTTCATCCACCTTTCTAGCGTGCTCATCTGCTCGTGCGCAGTTAAATTTAACTTAATCGGACTTAGCGTCGCCCGCCCCTCAAAAAGTGCCGAAATGTCGCTATTTTCGTTCCTACTCGCATCAAAGTCGAACGTAGATTTGCCGAGCCAATAATACTCTATTCCGCGCGGATTGCGGTTTAGCTGCGCGTCGGTATCGTAGAGCTTCTCGCCGCAAGGAGCAACCGAAAGCCCCTTAAAATCTTGCTTCGAGACGGCAGGAACGTTTAAATTTAAAAACTGCTTCGGCGGCAGAGGAAAGCCGTTTTTAAAGATTTTCTCAACCAGCTCCACCGCGAGCTCGCACGCGAGATCAAATCCGTATCGCTGCAGCGAGTCTGCGACATAAAACTGGCTTACCGCAAGCGCGGGAATGCCTTGCAAGACCCCCTCCATCGCGCCTCCGCACGTGCCCGAATAGGTCACGTCCTCCGCGACGTTGGCGCCGTGATTTATGCCGCTTATCACCAGATCGGGCTTGCGGTTATACAGCGCGCGGAGCGCCAAATACACGCAGTCTGCAGGCGTAGCGTCGTCGAGTTTGAAAAATCCGTCGTCGAGCTTTACAAATCTAAGCGGGCGCGTGAGCGTGAGCGAGTGCGAGCATGCCGATTTTTCCGAGCTCGGCGCTACGATAGTGACGTTTGCGACCGATCTTAGCGCGCTTGCGAGCTCCAAAAGACCGCGCGCTTCGAATCCGTCGTCATTGGTGATTAAAATTTCTTTCATATCCTCTCTTTAGCTAAAATTTCACGACAGACCTATCGGGGCGGAATTCTATCTGCAAAAATTCTAGCGCTCAATTCTTTACTATGCAAAAATTGCTACTTAGCTTGCGCGGCGTAAAATTTCATCGTGCCAATTTTTTTCGCAAAAATTCCATCACGAACTTAGATCACAAAATTCATAGAAAAATTCCGCCTTTACGCTACAAATTTTTATAGCCTGCTACGCGATTTTATCGCTTAAATTTCGCTTCCAAAATTCCTTAAATTTGGTGGTCGTGCTCCGCAACTCGCCACAAAATTTCGCCTTTTAAATTATCACAGATTTTACACCACGAAATTTTGCTTTCGCGCCGATGTAAACCGCGGCATAAAATTACACGAGACTATCTATAACCCTGCTTTGCGGCATATCTCCTCGCTCACCTGCGAATCAAGTAGGTGCGAGCTTGGATAATCGTAGAAAAATCGGTGCACTTCACGCACTCCGCTTCGCAATAAAGCTCGCGTACTAGGTGCGTTGCAGTCATTTTCGGTAATATCTTTGGCTAGCAATTTGAGATATTTTTGCCGATCGGAGCTTTTCAAGCTCGCCCAGCCAGGGCTTAGCGAGTAGGCATAGATCAGATCGCTTCCTTGTGCGCTAATTTCTTCGAGGAAGGTAAACTGCGCGACCTTAACGTGGGGCTTGGCGCCGCCTACGTCTGCTGCGATCTCGCTAGCTGCGGCTTTAGCGACAAGTGCAGGCGAGCCCAGCTTGCTAAGCGCCTCAAAACGCGCCGTTACTGCGGGATCCTCGGTGACTTGACGCTTTTGGTATTTAGCCGCACTGCAACCGCCCAGAAACATCGCGAACGCGCCGCATAGCGCTAAAATTTTAAAATTTCTCATCTTAAATCCTTTGTCGGCTTAATTTTAGCACATTTTGCTATAATTAACAAAAATTCAAAAGGCCAAATTTGAAATATTTAATCTCTTGCCTAGAACCCTCTGCGAACCTGCATTTCAAAGAGGTTCTAGCGCATCTTAAAAGGCTTGATCCCGCTTGCGAGATTTGCGGAATTTACGATGAAAAGCTTGGCTCGCCGATATACAAAAGCAGCGAATTTTCGGCGATGGGCTTTATAGAAATTCTGCCGCTGATTTTAAAAGCCAAGCGTGCGATAGCGCAGATGACGCGACTTGCGGCGGAATGCGATCGCGTGCTTTTGATCGACTCGCCCGCGTTTAATCTGCCGCTTGCCCGCGCGATCAAAGAAAGCAGCGCGCGCGCGGAAATTTCATATTATATCCTGCCGCAGGTTTGGGCATGGAAGCCGCACAGAGCGGAGAAGCTGAAGGCGTTTTGCGATAATCTGCTCTCCATCTGGCCTTTTGAGGCGAAATTTTTCGGCGCGGATTGCGAGGGAGATAAAGGCGCTGTGCCGCAAGAAGCGGGGAGCAAAGACTCTGCGCTACAAGAAGCAAAAGACAAAGACGCCATGCCGAAAGAGGATGCCGCGCGCCAAAGCAGCCAAAGCGCTAAAACCGCAAAGTACTCTTTCGTGGGGCATCCGCTATTAGACGAGATAACGCTGCGAAAGCAAAGCTACGAAAAACAGGGCAAGATCGCCTTTATGCCGGGCTCGCGTAGGGCTGAAATTTCAAGGCTGATGCCGATTTTTAGAGCCCTTGCGCCTAAATTTGAAAATAGCGAGCGAACCTTAATAATCCCGTCGCATCTGATGGATCAAAGAGATGAAATTTACGGGCCTCTGGACGGCTTTAGCATCGCAAACGATACTCCTGCCACGCTTAAGGATTGCGATTTCGCCTTCATCTGCTCGGGTACGGCGACGCTTGAGGCGGCGCTCATCGGCACTCCGTTCGTGCTGTGCTACAAAGCGCGCGCGTTTGACGTTTGGCTCGCGCGAAAACTCGTAAAGCTAAAGCACGTGGGGCTTGCGAATATTATTTTTGATTTTTTGGGCGAGGAGCCTCTGCATGAGGAGCTTTTGCAATCTGAGGTAAGCGCGCAAAACCTACTCGCCGCATACGAGCGCTGCGACGCCGCGAAATTTAAACTTGCGAGCAAGAAGCTGCGAGATTATCTAAAGCTCGGCTCCAGCGAAAACGTGGCAAAAATTTTAACGCAGCCTGCGAGCTAAAATTTTAAGGCTAAAGCTTATATAATTTGATAAAAAGAAAGGAAGATTATGACGACAGAACCAATGACGCTTTACGGATATGAAAAGATCACCTCCGAGCTCAAGGAGCTTCAGAGCGTGAAGCTGCCTCACATAGTCCAGCAGATAGACATCGCGCGCGGACACGGCGATCTAAAAGAAAACGCCGAGTACCACGCGGCGCGCGAAGAGCAGGCGTTTCTGCTCTCGCGTATCGCCGAGCTTAGCGACATCATCTCTCGCTCAAAGATCATCGACCCTTCCACCTACGAGCACGACCGCGTAAAATTCGGCTCTACCGTTACCTTTATGGACGTAGAGACCGAGCGGGAGGAGATCTACACGATCGTAGGGCTTAGCGAAGCGGACATCTCGCGTAAGCTCATCAATATTAACACGCCGCTTGCGCGCCAGCTTTTAGGCAAAGCTGAGGGCGATGAGGTGGTGCTTCAGCTGCCATCAGGCACGCGCGACGTGGAAATTTTAAGCGTCGAATACAAGCCGATCAAATTTGAGAATTAGCGTGAAAAAAGTAGGCATCATAGGCGTTAGCGGCTATACGGGGCTTGAGCTGATTAAGGCTCTACTTTCCCACCCGAGCTTTGAAATTTCATATTTGGGAGCTTCGGCGCAGGGTGAAATAAGCGAAATTTTTCCGCAGCTGCGCGGCGTGTTTGAGATGCGCGTAGAAGCCGCGGATGCTCGCGTTGCAGCGCAAAGATGCGATCTTATTTTCTTGGCGTTGCCGCATGAAAAAGCGATGGAATTTGCCCGCGAAATTTTAAAATTTAAAAGCGTCAAGGTAGTCGATCTATCTGCCGATTACCGCCTAAGCCGCGAGCTTTACGAGAAAAATTACACCACGCATTTAGACCCTCGTAATTTAGCCCACGCCGTTTACGGACTGCCCGAGCTAAATCGCGAAAAGATCCGCGCTGCGCGCCTTACGGCAAATCCTGGCTGCTACCCTACCTGCTCCATTTTGGCGCTCGCACCGTTCGTGCGGCTACTCGATCCGGATATCGGCGTATTCATCGACGCAAAAAGCGGAGTAAGCGGCGCGGGCAAGGCTCTTAAAACGAGCAGCCATTTCGTAAGCGTAAACGAAAACGCGGGCGCCTACTCGCCGATCTCGCATCGCCACGCAGACGAGATCAAAGAGCAACTGCAAATTTTAAGAGGCGGCGGATTTAGCACGCTTTTCGTGCCAAATTTGCTGCCGATTACGCGCGGAATGCTGGTTAGCGCGTTTGGCGTGCTGCAAAAGAGCGTGGATGCTGAGGCGGTACTGCGGGAATTTTACGAAAATGAGCCTTTCGTGCGCGTAAGAAATGAGCCCGTGAGTATAAAAAACGTCGTAGGGACGCACTTTTGCGATATTTTTGTAAAAACGGCAGGCGATAAAATTTGGATCAACTCGGCGATCGATAATCTTTTGCGCGGAGCCTCGTCGCAGGCGGTCGCAAACGCAAATTTAATGTGCGGATTCGCCGAAGCCACGGCGCTACCGCGCATCGCGCACGGAATTTAAGCGATGAACTTTTTGCAAAAGCCGTCACGCGCCGGAGCCTAGATGCAAAATGATCAAATTCAGACGATAAAACCCGGCGCGATCTTTATCAGCGATGCGCACGCAGGCGCGAGCAGACCGCAATTTTTAAAATTCTTGCGCGCGCTGCGTTCTGCGCAAAACTTGCCGCCTCAAATTTTTATGATGGGCGATATGTTTGATTTTTTGGCAAACACGACCTACGTGCAGCGCTTCTACGAAGAGGAGATCGCGCTAATAAACGAGCTGTCGCGAAAATGCGAAATTTTTTACTTCGAGGGCAACCACGATTTTAATCTGCGCGAAATTTTCCCCCGCGCAAAAGTTTATCCAAACGGCGCCCAGCCCGTTAAATTTATGAGCGAGAGCGGCGAAGCGGTACAGATAGCGCACGGCGATCTATTTTTGCCGCGCCTGACGCAGTTTGCGCTGCTTTCGCTGCGAAACAGAACTTTTTTAAAATTTATGGATCTGCTCGATCGCGCTTTAAAATTTAAAATTTCAAAGATGATCTTAAAATCGCAGGAGGGGAAAAACCTATACAAAAAAATGCCAAATTTTAAGGATATAATCGCGCCAAAGATCGATTTTTACGCGGCAAATTTAATCATCGAAGGCCACTATCATCAAGATGAAATTTTATATTTCGGCGAGAAAAAATATATAAATTTATGCTCGTTCGGGGTCGGGAGCAAAATTTACGAGGTCGCAAAAAGCGAGAAATTTATGCTAATTCCAAAAAACTTAAACTTAAATTAGCTATAATTCCTAAATTTTTGCGAGGATATTTATGATAAAGCTTTGTGTTTTCGACTTTGATTCTACGCTGATGGACGGCGAGACGATAGGTTTTTTCGCCGCTAAAATGGGCACACAGCGACAAGTTAGCGAAATTACAAAGCGCGCGATGGCGGGCGAGCTTGATTTTTTCGAGAGCCTTAGCGAGCGCGTGGCGCTGATAAAGGGAATGAAGCTTAGCGATGCTAAAGCTATCGCGGAAAGCCTGCCTTTTGTTTGCGGTGCTAGCGAGATCATCGCGTATCTGAAAAATAAAGGCATAAAGGTGATCGTCTTTAGCGGCGGGTTTCATCTCGCTACCGACGCCGCGCAGAAAAAACTGGGTTTTGACGCGAGCTTTGCGAACTATCTGCATGAAAAAAACGGAATTTTAACTGGGCTTTTCGGCGGCGAGATGATGTTTGGATACTCAAAAGGCGCGTTGCTTGCGCAGCTTAAATCGCTGATGGGTCTAGAGGCGAGCGAGGTAATGTGCGTGGGAGACGGCGCGAACGACGTTTCGATGTTTCGCGAGGCGGGACTTAAAATTGCTTTTTGCGCGAATGAAATTTTAAAAAGCGAGGCGAGCGTCTGCATTGAAAAAAAGGATTTGAAGGAGATTATGAAATATGTATGATAAAGCCCTAAATTTCAGCCTTTGGTGCGACTTTTTGGAGCGCGATTTTATCGATAAAGATTTCGACGAGCTGATCAAAAAAGGGATAATTAACGGCGCCACTTCCAATCCCGCAATCTTTAAAAACGCAATCCTAAGCTCTCCCGCATACGACTCGGCTAAAGAGGAATTTAGAAAAAAAGAGCCTAAAAAGCTGTATGAAATTTTAGCCACCGCGGACATCAGAAGCGCGGCGGAGAGCCTGCTTAAAAATTTTATTAACGGCGATGACGGCTTTGTGAGTATCGAGGTCGATCCGTACTTTGCAGACGACGCCGAGGCGATGTATCGCGAGGGCAAACACCTATACGGCACGATCGGCATGCCAAACGTTATGATCAAAATCCCTGCTACGAAGGCAGGCTACGAAGCGATGCGCGATCTACTGAAAAAGGGGATCAGCGTAAACGCGACCTTGGTTTTTTCGCCTGAGCAGACCGCAAAATGTATCGAGGCGATAAAAGAGGGAATTGCGGGCTTTCGCCGCTACTTCCCGAAAGCAAATTTACCAAAAACCGTAATTAGCATCTTCGTTAGCCGCTTCGATAGGTTACTGGATGAAAAAATGGCCACGGCGGGCCTTCCTACCGGCAAAATCGGCATAATGAACGCCGCGAAGTGCTATAATATCATAGCCGCAGAGGGTTTAAGCTACGCTAAGCCGCTGTTTGCAAGTACGGGCGTAAAAGGAGACGATCTGCCGAAGGATTACTACGTAAGCGAGCTGATGTATCCGGGCTGCGTAAACACCGCGCCACTTGAGACGATAGAGGCTTTTGTAAGCGGCGATCAAAAGCCCAAAATGCCGCCTAGCGATGCGCAGATAGAGGAATTTTTCGCTCGCGTAGCGGAGGCGAAGATCGATATGAAAAAGGCGTATAAAAAGCTGCTGGATGACGGACTGGTGGCCTTTGAAGAAGCATTTAAAGAGATAATAAAAACACTTAAAAAGGAGAAATGATGGCGGGTTCTATAGATTATTCGCAGTATCAAGTTGACGCTTCTACGCTGGATTTTAAGCAGCGAGATAGGCTAAATAAATATCTGGAATTTTTGATCCAAAACGGCGGCAGCGACCTTCATATCAAATCGGGCGCGGTTATTAGAGGGCGTATACACGGCGAGCTCGTAAAATTCAGCAAAACGCCATTTTTGAAAGAAGACGCGATGACGCTAGCTAAGGAACTTCTCATCACGCGCTTTCCGGAGCTTATCGAGAAAAAGAGCGTAGATTTTACCTACAAGCTAAACGAAGATTATCGCTTCCGCGTTAATATTTTCTTTCAAATCGACGGTATCAGCGCGGTTTTCCGAACGATTCCCGTTAAAATTCCGGAGATTGACGAGCTGGGCTTACCGCCCTCGATCAAAGATATTTGCGACACGGCTATGCGCGGCGTCGTGCTACTTACGGGGCCTACGGGAAGCGGAAAAACGACAACGATCGCAAGCATGATAAATCGCATAAATAGGCAAAGAACCAGCCACGTCGTTACGATCGAAGACCCAGTCGAGTTCGTTTTTAAAGACGATAAATGCATCATCAATCAGCGCGCTATCGGCGAGGACTGCAACAACTTCGCCGATTCGCTTCGTGCCGCGCTGCGAGAGGATCCGGAC
>CAURFS010000058.1:0-9680 GCA_963523845.1 uncultured Campylobacter sp.
GAAGCTCGGCAGGAGCGATGCTTGCGGCAAACAGAATCGGTGCTTTTACCCTTTTAACGTCGTGGATTCAGTTCCTTCCGTATTGCTCGCCCGACGAAAAGGGCTTCGGCGCCGCAGTAAATTTCACCAATCACTGCTGCAACACCTACGGTCTAACCGTCGATCCAAATACCGGCAAGCGATTTATGTATGAGCACGCAGGGCGAAAGATCAAGTCAGACGCCTGCTTTAAGGTTATCGGCGAGAGCGAGAAAAACGACAACTATCCGGTAAACGTCTGCGACTCTCAAGCCGTTGCCGCGCGTAACCCGGTCTATACATCAAGGCCGCTGGAAGCGGGCGTCGTGAAGAAATTTGACACGCTAGAGGAGCTTGCGAAGGCTTACAATCTGCCGCTGGAGCCGTTTTTAAAGACCGTCGCGGATTATAACTCTTACGTCAAAGCGGGCAAAGACCCCGAATTCGGCAAAGTGGTCGATAAACTAGACGGCATCGACGTTTCCAAGCCGCCGTTTTACGCAAGCCGCACGATGCCGAAGGTGCACCACACGATGGGCGGACTTGAGATCAATACCAAAGCTCAAGTCATCTCTAGCCTTACTCACGAGCCGATCCCGGGGCTCTGGGCTGCGGGCGAAGTAACCGGCGGCGTGCACGGCGCGAGCAGGCTCGGAACCTACGCGATCCTTGATTGTATGGTTTTTGGAATGATCGCAGGCGAAACAATCGGGGCTTAAATTTAGCGCCCGCGAAATTTCGGCGCGAAGTAGCCATACGTGCTTTGCGCCGAAATACTATGTGCGTCTTTAAAATTTCAAGGTAGAGCCGCAAAGCGTGCCACAGCATTTCAAAGCGTTTTAAAATTTAAAGCGCTTAAAATTCTGCCGCGCGTCTTTTAAATTTGAATACCGCGCACTTTAAAATTTTATAGAGGCGGCAAAATTTCGCGCAGGCGGCGAGCAAATCCGTGCGCCGTAAATTTTAAAATTTACGCCTAGACTTCGGCTAGCGGAGCGGAATTTATTCGCTTTAAATTTGCGCTTTTAAAATTTCTTTTCTAAATTTTTAAAATTCTATCAATAAGTCTTTACGTTAAATTTTAAATTTCGCTACGTGGGTGTATAATCTATAAAATTTCAACGCAAGGAGCAAAAAATGCAAGAAATTTCAAGACGAAATTTTATGAAAATCGGCGCGGCGGGAGCTCTGGCTCTGGCTGCAAGCAGTGCTAGTGCAACGCAAAACGCCAAAGACGTAAAATTTGACGAAGAATATGACGTTGTTGTTATCGGTAGCGGTTTTGCAGGCTCGATGGCGACGCTTCAGGCTCTTAAGCGCGGCAAAAAGGTGCTTATGATCGAAAAGATGGGCCGTGCGGGCGGCAATTCCGTCATTAACGCCGGCAATATGGCGGTACCAAATAACGAATTCCAAAAAGCCGCGGGCATCACGGATAGCAAAGAGGCTTTCATCACAGATTGCCTAAAAGACGGGCTAAATTTAAATCACGTAGATTTGCTAGGCGTCATCTACGATCGTGCAGGCGACGCTTTTGAATACCTAAAAAGCATCGGAGTGGAGTTTTCGGGCAAGGTGATATCTGCTAGCGGACACTCGCTAAAGCGCGCCGTACAGGCCAAAAATGCTAGCGGCTCGGGCTACATCCAGCCGATGCATAAGGCAATCGAGGAAAATGCAAATGCTGTAATCAAGAAGCGTACTAAATTTGATGATTTTGTCGTAGATGACAGCGGTCGCGTCGTAGGCGTAAAGTGTCGCGAAGAATATAAGTTCGATCCGCAGCTTGCTAGCGATGATAGGGAAAATAAAAGCGGCGAAGTAAAATTTTTTAAAGCCAAAGATGGTGTCATTTTGGCTGCGGGCGGATACAGTTCGGATAAATGGTTTCGCGCGCAGCAGGTGCCGTATCTAAAAGACAATATCGAAACCGTAAGCCAACCAGGCGCTACCGCAGGTGCGCTTATCGCGGCGATGAAGCTAGGTGCGAATCCTTTGCAACTCAGCTGGATTCAACTAAATCCTTATACTAATCCTAGCGAGAAGGGATTTGGTACTTCTGCGCTATTTTCAAATCACTGCGCTAACGACTATGGTCTAACCGTCGATCCAAAGACGGGCAAACGCTTTATGAACGAGCACGCCGGGCGCAAGATCAAAACCGAAGCGATCTTTAAATGCATGGCGGAGAGCGAAAATAACGACAACTATCCCGTAAATATCTGCGATCAAGCCGCAGTTGATGCAAATAATCCGGTCTATACGTCAAAAGGCGTAGAAGCAGGCTCAATTAAAAAATTTAATACCTTGGAAGAGCTTGCAAAATTTTATAAAATTCCGCTGGAGCCGTTTTTAAAAACCGTCGCGGATTTTAACGGCTATGTCAAAGCAGGAAGTGACCCGGAGTTTGGCAAGCCTTTGACAAAAGCCGATGTAGGCGGTATCGACGTATCAAAAGCTCCATTTTATGCGTGCCAAACAAGCCCGAAAATTCTTTACTGCATGGGCGGCGTGCAGATCAATACCAAAGCCCAGGTTATTGACGCGGCTAGCGGCGAGCCGATCGCAGGGCTATATGCAGCGGGCGAAATCACCGGTGGCGTTCACGGCGCAAGTAGGCTCGGTACTATGAGCATGGCTGATTGTATGGTTTTTGGCATGGTGGCGGCAGAAAATATCTGAATTTAGGGTGCGACGGCATATTTAAATTTCGCCGTCGCGTCTAAATTTTAAAATTTTATGCAAAAGAAACGTAAAATTCTATTCGTTCGGTAAGGGTTAAATTTCACCGAAATTCGCATAGTTTGGGGGGCGGGCATGATAGCGATCTATTTTAGCGCCACGGGCAACACGAAGCACTGCGTGGATAGGCTCATCGCTCATCTTGGCGGCGTTTGCGTCTCGATCGAGAGCAAGGCTTGCAATGAGCTTTTAAAGCACCACAATGACGTTATCTTGGCATATCCCGTCTATTTTAGCGACCTACCGCGTATCGTGCGCGACTTCCTCTACCGAAACGGCGCGAGCTTTAGCGGCAAAAATGTATTTATCCTCGCTACGATGGAGATTTTCAGCGGCGACGGGGCAGGGTGCGCGGCTAGAGTTTTAAAACAATTCGGCGCAAACATAACGGGCGGCGCTCATATCAAAATGCCCGCGTTCATCCTCGACGTGGCGATTTTTGGCTACTCGCAAGCGAAAAACGAGCGCATAATCAAAGAGGCGGATGCTAAAGTCAGACGCGTTGCGGAGGCGCTTAGCACAAATCGTCCGCCGCAAGAGGGGCTGAGCGCGCTTTGTCGTATCGCAGGGTTTTTAGGACAGCGGCTTTGGATGAAAATTTGGGACAAAAGCCCCTTTGCTAAGCGCAAGCCGAGCCTCGATCCATCGCGATGCAGCGGCTGCGGGGCTTGCGTCAAACCCTGCCCGATGCGTAACATAAAGCTCGCTTGCAAAAAGGCGCAATTCGGCGATGAGTGCACGCTTTGTTACAGGTGCGTAAATATATGCGAGCACAAGGCGATTACGATCCTAGGCAGGGCGAAAAATTTAGAAAAGTCCATTGCCGCAGACTTATGAGGACGAGCTCATGCCTCGCAAGTTCGCAATAAAATGCGTAACAACGGGCGAGGAAATTTTACTTTTTAACAGCGCTTCGCACGACTAAAGCGCGATGTTCTGCGACGAATATGGCGCAAAAAAGTAGCCCGCTGCGAGCTAGTGAAATTTAACCTGCCGCCGTGCAAGATCCTCGTAAAATTTTTGGCTACAGCACACGCTACGACGACTAAATGGACGAATACGAGACCAACGAGCGCGGTAGGGTCATACTAATAAACGGCGGAGCTGCCTCATGGGGCGAGGTAAGGCAAACGGCTTTGATTATATCGCCGTAAGCTGCAAGAGAGAGGCGGGCAAAAAGACAAAATTTCGCTTATGTAGGCGGCCTTAAATCTCAAGTCCGTCTTTTTTACTCCGTATTTAAATTTTTACTCGGTCGCTAGATACTCCTAAATTTAAATTCTCTAGAGCCGAATGTGGCGTCTTAGAATTTTAGCAAAGGTTTATTCTGTAATACTGCGCCGTAAAATTTCAGCGAAGGCTTATTTTGCCGCATACCTCAAAATTCTTAAATTACCCGCGCCGGCCCACTTAAGCTCTAAAGCGCTTGCCTTATCACTTCGCCTAAGGGCAAAATGCCGCGCCTTGTCTTATTAATTCGCCGCGGAATTTCGCGGTAAAACTAAATTTTAAAATTTGACCCATTTAAATTTAAAAAGCGCACGACTATCGCAAAAATCATCCGATATTATTGGGGCGACGCCGGTCTAATTTTAAAATTACACCATCGCCCCTATATACTGCTATAGTCGTTAAATTTTAAGCAACGATAGGCGATAAAAATTTAAGAATTTCGCCGCCCAGCATTTCTTTATGCCACCAAGCCCACAAAACCGCCTAAACCTTCTTAAAATTTACGCTAAATTTGCTTCCGCGTCCTACTTCGCTACGCAGCGAAATCTGCGCATTATGGATCTTTGCGATTTGTGAGGCGATGGCTAGTCCTAGTCCCGCGCCGCTATTTTGCTCGCGATTTCTGGAGCGCTCTATTTGATAGAGCTTGTCCCAAATTTTATTTTGCAAAGCAGGCTCTATGCCCTCTCCATCGTCGCTTATGCTAAGTTCGCACGCGTCTGCGCTCACGCAAAGCTCTAAAACGACGCAGCTGCGCGCAAATTTTAAAGCATTGCTTAAAAGATTGTTAATCAGCCTGATCAAAAGCAACTCATCGCCGTTTACGCGCACGTCCTCGGCTATCTGTGAGCTAAAGCTTAGCCCTTTTTGTGCGCACAAAAGTTGAAAGTCTTGCGCGCACTCGCTTGCGATTCTGCTTAAGCTTACGGGTGCCAAACGCGCGCCGCGCTGCAAGCGGGCAAGCTCTAAAATTTGCTCTATTAGCGCCGAAATTTTACGGGCTTGATTGTTGATGACCGCGAAACTCTCCTTTGCCTCGCTCGCATCCTGCTCGTAGGCTAGGGCGTAGTCGCTTTGAGCCAGTATAACGGCAGCGGGCGTACGCAGCTCATGCGAAAGGTCGGCGCTTAGCTGCCGCTCGCGCTCAAACGCGCTTTGCAGTGATGCTAGCATTTCATTAAACGTAGCCGCGAGCGCGCTTAGCTCATCCTTGCCTCGCGGTAGTTCTATTCGCCGCGTAAAATCGCCGCTAGCTCCGATCTCGTTAGCTGTACGCGACATAGTGCGCACGGGCTTAAACGCTCTTTTTATGATCGCGTAGCCGCCGTAGATGATGAGCGCCACAAATATCGGCGATAGGATAAGAGCGATCAGCATCAGGCGCTTCATCGCAAGCTCAAACTCGCTAACTGCGATGACGCCGCGTATCCATGCACTGCGCCCTTTGATCTGCGCGTCGTAATAGAAAAACTCGTCGTCATCAAGCTCCACCTCGCGCGCGCCTTGAGGCGAAAGCGGCAACGCAGGATCGAAGCCTTTAGGCACAAACCCCGCGATCACGCCGCCTTGTCCGTCATGCTCGTAGAAAAATACACCGTCATCAAAGCTTTTAAATTTCCCTTCGCGCGCGGCTTTTTGCACTAGGTGGGCAAGCTTTTTTTGGCTGACGGAGCTTCCTGATACTTCGTCTAAAATATAGCCGCAAATGCCGATAATAGCGCCTGCAAGCGCCAAAATAAATACGCTGTAATAAAGCGTCACGCGTAGGCTGATAGGTAGCGCGCGTGAGCTAAAATTCTCCTTAGCGGTTGTAAATACTCTAGATAAGACTTGAGCAAAATTTTGTATTGTGATTTTAGACGCGAAATTTTGTTCTTGACTTTGCGCGAGGACGCTATTAGAATTTTGCGCTAGATCTGGCGTTGCACTTGTAGCAGAAAAATTTGGCGCGGAATTTGATGCCGGATTTTGCGTGGAATTCCGTTTAAAATTTGACGCCTGGCTTTGAGTAGAATTTAGCGTCTGGTTTAACTCGATATTTTGCGTGGGATTTTTCTTGCGGCTTTTCTTTAAACACGCAAAATTATGCGTAAAATTCTGTTTAAAATTTCGCACGAATTTTAATATGAAAAGCGCCGTAGTGACAAAAATCTGCTTCGCAATCGCCGAAATTTTGATACAAATCTTGCTATTTTGCCACGACATAGCCAAGCCCTCGCTTCGTTTCTATTATATCGCCGTGCTCGCCTAGCTTTTTGCGGATATTTTTGATTAAAACATCGATAACATTTGAGCTTGCTTCGTCGCTAAAATCCCAAATGCTCTCGCCGATTTGTTCTCGGCTTAAAATCGCACCGCGATTTAGCATCAAAAGCTCTAAAATTCTATATTCCTTACCCGTTAACTCCACTACCTCGCCCGCGCAGACGACCAATTTTTTGCTTAGATTTAGGCGCACTTGCCTTATGATAATTTCGTTATCCGCAGTAGCGTTTTTACGCCTAATAATTGCGCGAAGCCGCGCCAAAAGCTCACGAAAATCAAAGGGCTTAACCATATAATCGTCTGCGCCCAGATCAAGCCCTGCGATGATATCTTCTTTGGCGTCCCGCGCAGTTAAAAATAAAACCGGCGTGCCCAGTCCGCGTGCCCGCGCCGCCTTCAAAAACTCAAAGCCGTCCATCACGGGCATCATCGCATCAAGCACGATAGCGTCATATTTCGCGACATCCAAAAACTCTAGCGCTTCCTTGCCGCAAAAGGCGCAATCTACGCTGTAGCCGTCCTTTTTCAGACATTTTGCGATGATTTGATTTAGATCTTTTTCATCCTCGACAAGTAAAATTCTCAAAGTGCTCCTTTAAAATTTTGCTAATTCTAATCCGCCATTTTAGCCAAAAACGTATAAATTTTGCGGCGCCTTGGATGTGTAAACCTGCTCGCTTTATGCACCGCTAAATTTCAGTAGCATTGGGGCCGCGCTAATTCGCAGATGCCTTTTGTCTAACTCTAATCTCGCTTGCCTTTTTATCCGCTACGCTTCCTAACCGCCCTAAAAAATTTAGCGCGCCTGCTGCGATATTTAGCGCAAAAAGCCCAAATCCTACGCAGCCAAGTTTAAAATTTTGCTTAGCGATTTCGCGTTTGCAGCGGCTGCAAAGCACCGGCTTGCAAGAATTACAAACCTCCGCGCAGCTTGCTGCGCTGGCAGAATCTCGCGCGCTTGCGAAATTACTTGTATCTGAAAAATTTTGCATATCGGCGAAATTTTGCTCGCTAGCGAAATTTTGTGCACTTGATAAGTCTTGCGTCTGCGAAGAATTCCGCTTGCCCTCACAATCTTTCGCATCCGCAGAATTCTTTTGATTTTCGCAACATTCCACGTTAGAAAAATCTTTAGAATTTTGCTCGCAGGACGCGAGATTCCGCTCGCTTGTTTCGCTCGCTAAATTTGCCGAAAAATCCTGCGCATTTTCATCTAAATTTTTAGCCGCGTCTACATTTTGGGCGCCATAGTCAGCGTTTTCGTTTATGCTAAAATCCCTAGCGTCCAAAGCCTCGCTAGTTTTGGCGGAGTTGTCCACTCCGCTCTTTAAGCTTTGATTTTTCATCTCACGCCTTTGCTTATTTTTGACGCTGCAAGATCTGCTCGCCCGTAGCGGCGTCGATTAGCACCTCTTTTTTGCTCATGCCTTGGCGCAGTTTCACTTCGTATGCGGGCTTACCACCGTTACTTTCTAAATCAACCTTGCGAAAATCCCAGCCGGCGTTTACGCTAAGTGCTTTGGCGCGAGCGTCTGCGGCACTGATTTTGACCTGCGAATAATCAATTTTACTAGGCTTTAGCTTCTTTTGCGTTTGAGTCTTTAAAATTTCGCCGCTTTGAGCGTCGATTTTGATCTCGTTTTCGCTACCTTCTTTATGCGACTCTATCTCATAGACGAGCCTTCCGTGCTCATCGTCGATTTCTACGCTTTTTATAGTCGCGTCACCAAAGTTTTGCTGTGCGATCTCTATCGCTTGATCGAATGAAACTTTAGCATCCTTTTCGCTAAAACTACCTGCGTTTAATGCGCCCGCAAGGGCGAATGTAGCCGCGAGCGCGCCTAAAACTTTAAGATTTTTCATCTTTAATCCTTTTAATTTTATTTCCAAATTTTATTTTGGATGGCGCAATTTTAAAATTCCAAGATGAAGCTAAGATGAATGCGCGAAGAATTTTAAAATTTCACAAAAATTTTGCTGCGATTTGTGAGATGCGAAGCGCGGAATTTCCGAGCATTTACCAAAACGCCGTAAAATTCCAACTTGAAATTTTATCTCAAGGAACGCTTCGTGCCTAGCATTTTTAAAAATCCGTCGCAGCAAAGGCTAATTTTGCTAAGCTCGCTTGCTTTTGTGGCATTTTTTAACTTCTCGTTTTTTAAAAATATCATAAATGCCTACGGAATTTCGGGGCTAAATTTTATCTATCTCGTCTGCGACATGGCAGCTTTGATCGCTTTTTTGACGCTATTTTTTACGATTTTTAGCTCGCGTTATACGACCAAGCCGATTTTGATGATCTGCTTTTTTATTTCGTCGTTTACGGCGTATTTTATGGATAGCTATAACGTCGTAATCGATTCGGAGATGATCCGTAACGCAGCCCAGACGAACTTTGCCGAGTCCGCGGATCTTTTTAGCCCGCGACTAGCGATTTACGTGCTGGTGCTGGGCGTCTTACCCTGCGTGCTGATTGCTCGCGCGCGCGTTAGCTACCGTCCGCTTAAATTTGAAATTTTGGCTAAGCTCAAAACAGCGGGCATTTGCATAATAATCATTGCGGCCCTGCTTTTTGGATTTAGCAAATACTACGCGTCGTTTTTCAGAGAACATAAAATTTTACGCAGCTACGCAAATCCCGGATATTGGATCTACAGCGGCGTTAAATTTGTCGCAAAATCTAAAAAGCAGGGCTCGCAGCCTCTGATGCAAATCGCTACGGACGCGCATATCGATAAAAATTCCACACACCCAAAAAAGCTCGTCGTCGTAGTCGTGGGCGAAGCGGCGAGAGCGGATAGATTTTCGCTAAACGGCTACGAGCGGGATACTAATCCGCTACTAGCCAAAGAGCAGGGTGTCGTAAGCCTAAGCAATACCCATTCTTGCGGCACTTCGACGGCGCAAAGCGTGCCGTGCATGTTTTCGCTGCTAAATCGCGATGAATTTAGCGTCGAAAAGGCTGCGGAGGAGCAAAACGTATTAGACATACTAAACCGCGCTGATGACATAGCGATTTTGTGGCGCGATAACAATTCCGATTCCAAAGGTGTGGCGCTGCGCGTGAAATATCAGGATTTTAAAATTCCGCAAAATAATCCGATCTGCGACATAGAGTGTAGGGATGAGGGGATGCTTGCAGGGCTTGATAAATTTGTCGCCGAAAACTCGGGCAAAGACGTATTAATCGTGCTGCATCAGATGGGCAATCATGGGCCTGCGTATTTTAAGCGCTATAAGAAAGAATTTGAAAAATTTAGCCCCGTTTGCCGCGATAACGAGCTTGAAAACTGCTCGCAGCAAGAAATTTCAAATGCCTACGATAACGCGATTTTATACACGGATTATTTTTTAAGCAAGGTTATAGATTTTTTAAAGCCGTATTCTAAGACGCACGAAACGGCGATGATCTATATGCTGAG
>CAURFS010000059.1:0-9614 GCA_963523845.1 uncultured Campylobacter sp.
CGAGTACGTCGCCGCTGCCGCCCTTTGCGAGTGCGGCGCTGCCCTTGTCGCAGACGTAGATGATGCCCGCTTGGGCGATGAGCGTGTTTGCGCCCTTTAGTACGAGTACGCCGCTAAATTTCTCGCTCCATACCCGCGCAAGCTCGAAGCGCCGCTCTTGCAGCTCGCTCACGCTAATATCCGCGATACCCGCGATCTTTAAAAGCGAGCAAAACTCCTTTGGATGGGGCGTTATGATTAAATTTGAATTATCGCTAAGCAGGCTTAAAATTTCACGCTCGTAGCACAGATCGGCGTCGATGACGCAGCTTTTGTCCCGTAGCGTGGCAAGATCGATCTTCCGCTCCCCGAGGCCGCAGCCGCAGACTACGACCCGCGCGTGCTCAAATGAGCTTTTTTGCATCAAAATCGGGCTTAAATTTAATGGCCCATCACTAACGACGCTAACGAGCCCGCTGCCGATCGCGTGAGCCGCCAGAGCCGCCATCTGCGCCGCTCCGCTCATCTGCCCGCTTACGACGTAGGTGTGCCCGAAATCGCCCTTATTGGTGTTTTGCTTCCTACGTAGCGGCAGCTTCAGATCGCTTTTTTGAAGTAGAAAATATTCGCTCTGCTCTTCAAAATTTTGGCGCGAAATTCCAAGATTTGCGACCTTTATCCGCCCTACCTGATCCTTCGCCGCATCCGAAAACAGTGCGAGCTTCAGCGCTCCCATCGTGATCGTCAAATCCGCGCAAAACGCGCTGCCTAAGATGCGCCCGTTCTTGTCGATACCGCTTGGGATATCGACTGCGATTTTTAGCGATTTTGCGCTATTTGCGAGAGATAAAATTTCACAAATTTCAGAGCTTAAGGCTTTGTTTAAACCGCTGCCGAAAATCCCGTCGATTATGCAGTCTGCGCTTGTAATCTCATCGGCCAGAACGCTTGGCTTACTGCACTCGTTTCCTAGGTTGCCGTACTCGCCGCTGCGTCCCGCGATCTCAAATTTAGCGCTCGTAAATTTCGTGCTTAATTTATCGCCGCCGCCTGAAATGTCCGCGCCGCTTAGGCTATCGCGCTCGCCCCGCGGCTCGCTCGCTCCCTTTAAAGAGAAGCTGCCTGCGCTTTCATGCGCGCAAGCATCCTTGCTAGACGCGCCCTCTACATGCCCGCAATCGTCTTTCGCGCTCGCGATATCGATAAGCTTAACGCCCGCAGCCTGCGCCGCATCCGCTTGAAATTTGCCCGCCGCGCTTCTATTTTCCAGCACGCAAAGCGCCGTGCAGCTAAAATCGCCGCTTAGCTTTCGCAGTGCTGCCATTGCATCCGCGCCGTTGTTTCCGCCGCCGCAAAGCGCCAAAATTCGCGAGCCCTTTTTGAGCCGCTTTCTGATCTCGCTCTCGATCCTGCCGGTGGCATTTTCCATCAAAATTTGCTCGCCAAGTCCAAATTTTGCACTTGCTCGCGCATCGAGCTCCTCGGTGCTAAAGAAAATTTTTTTCAAATTTCGCTCCTTATGCGAAAGCTAAGAGCCTCCAAAATATGCGCCTTAGCGATGATCTCGGCGCCTGCTAGATCGGCGATCGTACGTGCGAGCTTTAGCGTCTTATTCACGCCGCGCTGCGAAAGATCGTAGCGGGTGATCGCCGTTTGCAAAACATCCCGCGCAGCGCTTTCGCAGACGCAAAATTTTTCGGTATCCTCGTCGCGCAGCTTTGCGTTTAGCTCGCTCTGCCCCCGAGCCTTTTGCGCGCGAAACGCCCGCAGCACGGCATCTGCCATCTCCTCGCTGCAAACGTCGCTTCTGTCGTCCGCGCCGATCTCGTCCATCGCGACGTATATGTCGATGCGATCGAGCAGCGGCGCGGAGATCGTGTTTTTGTAGCGCCTGATGTCGTTTAGCGAGCAGGTGCAGGTGAGGTTTTTGGAAAATAGATTTCCGCACGGGCAGGGATTTTGCGCCGCTACGAAGATAAATTTCGTTTGGTATTCGACCTTGGAATTTACGCGCGAAATCAAAATTCTATTATCCTCCAGCGGCTCGCGCAGGCTCTCTAAAATTTGCTTGCCGAAGTGCGGCAGCTCGTCGAAAAATAGCTCGCCGCCGTTTGCGAGCGCGACCTCGCCGATCTTTGCGCCGCTACTGCCGCCGCCGAAAATGGAGCTGCGCGTGCTGGTGTGGTGCGGCGAGCGAAAGGGGCGCAGCGCGCTAAAATCGACGTCTTTGTTATTTAGCGACTCGTAGGCGCACGAGAGCAGCACTTCGCCTAGGCTCTGCGGAGGCAGAATTCTGGCTATCCGCTTTGCGCACATGCTTTTGCCACATCCCGGGCTGCCCTCAAAGAGGATGTTGTGCATGCCGCACGCGGCGATCAGGCTCGCGCGCTTGGCACGCTTTTGTCCTTTGACGTCTTTGAAATCGAGCGAAAAATCGCGGTTGGGGACGTAAGCTTGCCCGTCAATCTCCACGACGTTTTTAAAAAGCGGATGGGTTTCTCGCATGAGCCTGCTTGCGGCAAATTCCTCGTCTAAAAAAAATCTGACCGCATCGCTTAGGCTGTCCACGGCATAAACGTCGTAGCTTGGGATCGTGCAGGCCTTTAGAGCAATACTTTGCGGCACTAAAATTTTAGCGCGCTTCACCTTCGTGCTTAAAAAAAGCAGGATCGAAAAGAGGCTCGCCGTGCTCTTTAGGCTGCCGTCTAAACCGAGCTCGCCGAAGACGAAGAAATCGCCGTCGATGCGCTCTTTTTGCAGCGCGATTAGAAGCGCGATCGCAAGATCGAAGTGCGAGCCGTTTTTGGGCATGTCGGAGGGGGAGAGATTTATGATGATTTTGGATGCGGGAAATTTAAAATTTAGGCTCATAAGCGCGGCTTTTACGCGGCTCTCACTCTCTTTTATCGTAGCGCCCGCAAGGCCTACGATATTAAATCCCGGCAGCCCCCGCACGAATGTCGACTCGACCTCTACGGGGATCAGAGCATCCGTGAAGGCAGCGCATTTTAGGGATTTCATTTCGATTTTTCTTTTAGGCTTTTTTTAAATTCTTTATCAAATTTTTTGCGTTTATTGTATCCGATACGCTCGATGAAAAGATGTCCGTCGAGGTGGTCCATCTCGTGCTGGATACAGACGGCTAGCAGCTCGCTAGCGTCCATTTCGTGGGTATTGCCGGCGCGGTCTTGAAACTGCACCGTGATAAACTCGGCGCGCGTGACGTCCTCGTAAAAGCCCGGCACCGACAAGCAGCCCTCCTGAAATACGACCTCGCCTTCCTTTTTTAAAATTTGCGGATTGATGATCTCGATGAGGTCTTTTTTGTCTTGGATTTTTTCCTCATTGGCTAAATTTATGATCAAAGCGCGCACGGGCCTTCCTACCTGGATGGCGGCAAGGCCTATGCCGTTTTTTGCGATCATCGTCTCATACATATCGTCTAAAAGCTCGCCCAGCGCCGCATCGAATTTCACGACTTCGATCGATCTTTGATATAGCTTTTTATTCGGATAGGTAAGGACATCCAGGATCATCTATTTAAAGCTCTTTTGAAGTACTTGATCAATCAAGCCGTATTGCACGGCATCCTCGGCGCTCATGAAAAAGTCGCGATCGGTGTCCTTTTCGACCTGCGCGAGATCTTTGCCGGAATTTTGCGAAAGGATGCCATTTAAAATTTCTTTCATTCGTAAAATTTCTTTGGCTTGGATCTCGATGTCGGTAGCCTGGCCTTGCGCGCCGCCGAGTGGCTGGTGGATCATTATGCGCGAGTTTGGAAGCGCGTAGCGTTTGCCTTTGGTGCCGCAGCTTAGCAAAAACGCCCCCATCGACGCCGCTTGACCGATACAGATCGTGCTTACGTCGGGTTTGATATAATTCATCGTGTCATAAATACTAAATCCGCTCGTAACTACGCCGCCCGGGGAGTTGATGTATAGATAGATATCCTTATCCGGATCCTCCGCCTCCAAAAACAGAAGCTGCGCGACGATCGAGCTTGCCACTGTGTCGTCGATCTCACCGCTAAGCATTACGATACGGTCTTTTAGCAGCCTCGAGTAGATGTCGTAGCTGCGCTCTCCGCGACTAGTTTGTTCGATAACGTAAGGAATCACCATCTATTCGCCCTTCTCTTCTTTTTTGCCCTGTTTGGAGAAAATATCGTTAAATAGTTTCTCCTCGATCAGCGCCATTTTGACGGCGGGAAGCATGCCGTTGTTGCGGTATCTATCTAGGTGCTCTTTCGGGTTTGCGCCGTAAGTATAGGCCTCCATATAGACCGCCTGAACGAGCTCCTGATCGCTCACGTCGATATTGCGTTTTTTGGCTAGCTCGTCGATTAAGAATGTAATTTTTACGCTGTTTTCGGCAGCCTTTCTAAACTCTTCACGCTTTTTATCCAGGGCGTCTTTGTTGTTTTTAAATTCCTCGATCTGCTCCTTTGAAAAGCCGCTCCAGGCGTTGTTAAACTGCAAATTAATCTCCTGCTCGACAATCGCTTTTGGAAGCGCGAAGTTAAATTTCTCGGCGAGCGCATCTGCAAATTTAGGCTTTAGATCCTCGTTTATCAGCTTTTGAAGCTTATCGTTTTTGATGCGCTCTTTGATGCGCGCTTCAAATTTCTCCTTGCTCGGCTCCGCTTCGCCCGGAAGCGCTTGCTTTAGCTCCTCCTCGCCGAGCTCTTTGGCAGGTTTTTTAGCCTGAATTTCATGAAGCTTGACTTTAAAGATCGCGTCCTTGCCGGCTAAGCTTTTCGCGCCGTAATCTTGCGGAAATTTAACCGCTACGTCGCGCTCCTCGCCCACTCTAAGTCCGATCATACCGTCTTCAAAGCCCGGGATAAATTGATTTGATCCGATCTGAAGGACGTAATCCTGCGCCTTGCCGCCGTCGAATGGCTTGCCGTCCACGAAGCCTTCGAAGTCGAATTTTGCAAAATCGTCTTTGGCTAGAATTTTTTTGTTGGTCTTAGAAAGCGGAGCGATCATCTGCAAAAATTCCGCCACTTTCTCGTCGATCTCTTTTTGAGTAACGCGCGGGCTGCTAAACTTAGGAATCAGCTCCTCGTACCCTTCTACGCTAACTTCTGGTCTGAAAGAAATTTCGATCTCAACGTCGATGTCGCCTTCCTTTTCGTCAAATTTAGAAAAGACCGGCTCGGATAAAATTTCATCTTGTTTTTTCTTTAAAATTTTAAGAGACTCGTCGATAATGTTTTTAAGAAGTTCCTGTTTTGCGTCGCCCTCAAGCTGTTTGCCGTATCGCTTCAAAACCACTGCGGTAGGCACTTTGCCCTGTCTGAATCCGTCGATTCTTAGCTGCTTGGAGGCCTTTTTGGCTAGCTCTTCTACTTTGGCTGCGATCTGCTTTGCTTCGATCTTGCTCGCAGCTACCGCATTCGCGGCGTCTTTCATTTTTGCTTTTACTTCCATAAAATTCCTTTAGAAAATTTAAAAATAGCGAATAATATATCAAAAAATTTCTTATTTAAAGTATAAATTTCCAAAATTTGCCTATTCTAAGCGGTTTGAGGTTTATCAAAATTTTAAAATTTTAATAGCTCGCCTTGGATTTTAAGGCGGGCTTTGAAACTAAAATTTTACCGACGCGCTAAACATAAGCTGCCGCGCGTAGCCCATTTGAATAGGTATCACGCTCGTAGTCGTGCCGGTCGAGGATGAGGTATAGTATTTTTTGTCGGTCAAATTTTTGACGTTGAACGAAAAATTCGTATCATAGCCCGAAATTTTAGTATCGTAGCTCACGAAGGCGTCATAAACTACGGCGTGAGGCAGCTTAAACGCCGTTCCTGCGGGCACGCTCGGTAGGTTCGTGCGCATATAGTAGGTGTACCACGAGCCGAAATATCGCGCGCCGCCGCCGAGCCTAAGCCCCTTTGCGCCTAGATGCGCGAAATCGTAGTTGGCAAATAGGCTTGCTTGGTGCTTCGGCGTCGCTTCCAGCGGTTTGCCGATTAGCACCGCAAAAGCGCCGTCGTCCTCACGCACTCTCGTTTTGGTATATGCGTAGCTTGCCGACATGCTAAGTCCCTGCGTCACGCGCCCGTTTATATCGAGTTCAAATCCTCGCGAGCGAGCCTTGCCGATCGTCTCACTTATATTATTTACCGTTCGCAGGATGTTTCTTTTATCAATATTAAACACCGCCGCGCCTGCAGTGACTCGATCGTTTTGAAATTTAGTGCCGAGCTCCACGGATTTGCCTTCCTCCGGCTTTAGATCGCCGCCTATCGCCTCGCCTATGGACATCTGCGGCGTGAAGCTTTGCGCATAGTTAGTATATACCGACCACTGCGGGCTTAACAGGTACAAAAGCCCGCCCTGATAGGTCGTAGCGGCCTTTTTCTGATCGGTGTTGTTCGGTCCTTGCCAGCTTTGTTTGGCTACTTGATCGTAAAATTCCCTACGCACGCCCAAAGAAAGTATCAACTCGTCGGTTAAATTTATATTATCTTGGGTGTAAAGCCCGATCGTTCTTAGCTTTTGATATTGTATTTTTGGCTCTCTATCGTTCGTTAGGACGGCGCCCGAAGCGGTCTGTCCGGTAAGCATATTGATGCGTCCAGCGGTGCCTTTTAGCGCGCCCGGACGGTATCTGTAGTAGTTTTTGTAATCCGTGCCGAAAAGGACGTCGTGCTTAAGCGGGCCCGTTTCAAATTTGCCGTTTAGCGTGACACTTGCTGCGTGCGTGCGGTGTATGAAATTATCGTAGTAGTTATACGATCGCGTCGTGCCGGTAAGGCCTTGGGGCGTGAATGGATTGTTCGGACGGACGTAGCCGTATTCGTGCTTGCTGCGCGAGAAAGCGTAGGCGCCTTTTAATATCCAATCCTCGCTAAATTCCTTCTCAAAGCCGAAATCAACCGTATCGAGCTTGCTTTGTAGTTTATTTACCGGCTCGTCGAAGCGGACTTTGCCGCTGCCGTAAATTTGACCCGTACTCGGCACCAAAAACGCGCCGCGATCCACCGGATCGGTAGAGCGGCTATGGGTGTAGCCTAAGCTTATCGAATAATCGTCTCCTTGATACGCAAGCGACGGCGCAAAGAGCGTGTTTTTTACACCGCCGAAATTTCGCCAATAATCCTTCGCGTAGTAATCGAATATAAATCTATACGCAAAGCCGCTATCTGCAATCGGCCCTGTAGTATCAAATCCCGCGTCCCAATAGTTGCGGTTGCCTAGCCCGCCCCAAATTTCATTTATAAACTCATACTGCGGCTTTTTGGTTACCATGTTTATGACGCCGCCCGGTTGCTGCGCACCGTAGAGCATGCTCGCGGGCCCTTTTAGAACCTCGACGGATTGAATGGTTTTGTTGAAATTGTGCATCACGGCGCCCGGCACGCCGTTGCGCATAATCGAGCCGTCGCGACCCTCGCCGAAGCCACGCTTGATGATCGCATCAAAAATATTTCCCGTCGTATTTGCATAGCTTATGCCGCTTACGTTTTGTAGCGATTCGGCTAGGGTCTCTGGCTTTTTGTCCTTTAGATGCTGCTGTGTTACGACGTTTACGGTCTGCGGAATTTCTAAAATTCTCTTAGTCGTCTTGCCGATCTCGCTGCGTACGGCACGGTAGCCGTCGTCGTTATTCGCCCACTCTACGACCTCGATATCGCCTAGGTTTTCGCCAGAGGCGGAGTTTGCTGCGGCGTTTTGTTCGGCGCAAGCAAAAGAAAAAAGTGCCAAAGCCGCGCCAAAACTCATCTTAAATTTCATTACCGAACTCCTTTTAGATAAAGCTTATCGAAACGGCGGATTTTAAACAAAAATTTCTTAAATTTAAATATATTATCATTAACATAATGAGATTGATAAAATTTCGCGTGGAATTTTAAAATTTATCAGCGTTATAAAAGGCGTTTTTGAGTAATATCGCGCATCGATTTTTAAGGAATTGCTAAAAATGGACGAAAAAAGCCGAGTAAAATTTAAAAACTGCGTGTCGCAGATGCTTGAAATTTTAGGCGAGGATCCGAAGCGCGACGGGCTTGCGAAGACGCCGGGGCGCGTGGCTAAAACCTATGAGTTTTTAACTAGCGGCTACGAGCTGGATCCAAAAGAAATTTTAAACGACGCGCTATTTGAGAGCAGCAACAACGAGATGGTTTTGATAAAAGATATAGAATTTTATAGTCTCTGCGAGCACCATCTGCTGCCGTTTTTAGGGCGCGCGCACGTCGCGTATAGCCCGAATAAAAAGGTTGTGGGGCTTAGTAAAATTCCGCGTATGGTAAATATTTTCGCGCGCAGGCTGCAGATCCAAGAGCAGCTTACCGAGCAGATCGCAAGCGCAATCCAAGAGGTGATCCATCCGCTCGGCGTGGGCGTGGTGCTGCAGGCGCGGCACATGTGTATGGAGATGCGCGGCGTGCAAAAGATCAACTCGACTACGACTACGTCGGCGCTTAGGGGACTTTTTATCAGCCGAAACGATACGCGTAAAGAATTTTTCGATCTAATAAATTCTCCGAAAACTTTCGGTTTTTAAAAAGGTAAGCGTTAAAGAAAAATTTAGCAATTATGTTATATTATCGTGCGAAATTGATAAAAGAGCGAAATTGTCTGATTAAATTTCAGGCAAATTTTAGAAAGGAATTTTATGCAGCGCGTTTATTTAGATAATAACGCCACTACGATGGTCGATCCCGAAGTTTTCGAGGAGATGAAGCCGTTTTTTTGCGATAAATACGGCAATCCAAACTCCCTTCACAGCTTCGGCAGCGAGACCCACCCCGCGCTAAGAACTGCGATGGATAGGCTCTATGCGGGGCTTGGCGCTGCGGATGCGGACGATATCGTCATCACGAGCTGTGCGACCGAGAGTAATAACTGGGTTTTAAAAGGAATTTACTATGATAAAATTCTAACCGGCGAGAAGGATAATATCGTTATAAGCTCCGTCGAGCACCCCGCAATCAGCGCGACCTGTGCTTTTTTAGAAAAAATTTGCGGCGTAAAGATCACTCGCCTAGGCGTCGATAAAAACGGACAGATCGATCTTGACGAGCTTAGCGAAAAGATTAACGATAAAACCGCGCTTGTTAGCGTGATGTGGGCCAATAACGAAACCGGCACTATCTTCCCCGTAAAAAAAATCGCACAAATCGCGCATGAGCGCGGCGCGCTGTATCACGCCGACGCAGTGCAGGCCGTAGGTAAGATAAAGGTAAACGTACGCGATGCCGACGTGGACTTTTTAAGCCTTTCCGGGCATAAATTTCACGCTCCAAAGGGGGTCGGCGCGCTCTACATCAAAGATAGCAAGCCGCTTACGAGCCTGCTTCACGGCGGCGAGCACATGGGCGGACGCCGCAGCGGCACGCTGAACGTCGCGGGAATAGTGGGGCTCGGCAAAGCTTTGGAGCTAGCGAATAAATTTATGGATTTTGAGCGCACTCAGGTAAGCAGACTGCGCGATAAGCTGGAGGATGCGCTTTTACAAATTCCAAACGTAGGCGTCGTGGGCGACCGTAGCATTCGCGTGCCAAACACCATCCTTGCCTCGATTCAAGGCGTCGAGGGAGAGGCGATGCTGTGGGATCTAAATAAAGCCGGCATTGCCGCTTCTACGGGCTCCGCGTGCGCGAGCGAGGCGCTCGAGAATAA
>CAURFS010000060.1:0-9575 GCA_963523845.1 uncultured Campylobacter sp.
GCCCTAGACCGCTCACGCCAGCAGCAAATTTAAAACCGCTGGACGATGAAATTTCAAGCGAAAGATTAAGCAGGCTGCAAAGCGCTCATACTAAAATTTTAGACGAGATCGCAGGGGCGCAAAAAGATAAAATTTTCGACGTATATTTCGAGGAGCTGCGCGAGGGTGGCATCGCGTGCGGTAGAAGCTTTTCAAATTTTTTAATCTGCGCGCAAGGCGGCGAGGAGCTGCTAGGCAAAACGCGCAGAGTGCGTATCGAAAAGACCGCCAGAATGGCGCTTTATGGACAAGTTATCGCTTAAAAAGCGGTTGTTTTTCCGCGCCTCTGAATATCTCATTTTTATCCTGATTTGGTGCATTTTTTTAACGTGCAGGGTTAAATTTACCCCCACGAAGCTGCCCGAAAAGCCTTGCGTCGTCGTGTTTTGGCATGGAAGGCTAGCGATGATGAGCTTTGCATATAGGCGCTGGTGGTTGCGGGATTTCGGCGGCAAGAGGCGCGCTAAGGTCATCATCTCAGATCACAAAGACGGCGAGATAATTACGCGCGTGATCTCGCATTTTGGCATCGGTGCGATCCGCGGCAGCAGTTTCAAAGGCGGAGCGCGCGCGCTTATGGGCGCGATCAAAGAGATAAAAAACGGTACCGACGTCATCATCACTCCCGACGGTCCGCGCGGCCCCCTTCACAGCGTCGCGGATGGAGCCGTGATCCTTGCGCAGCGACTGAACTTAGGCATTTACGCGCTAAATTACGAAGCGAGCAGTTTTTGGAAATTTCATAGCTGGGACGATATGGTATTGCCAAAGCCCTTTTCGCGCATAAATTACAGCCTCAGCGCACCGTTAAATTTAACTGGGCTTAGCCTCGATGCGGGCAAAGAGGCGATCAGGCAACTGCTTTTTGCAAGCGCCGAGCAGGACGTTAAATTTTAGTTTGAAATAATAGTGTTTCGATATAATTGCAATTTTAGGAGAAAAAATGGCACTATTTAAAGCAAAATCATTCCTCGGCGTCGCTAAAAGTGCCGACGCATGCGAGTTTTTTTATAGAAAATTGGGCTTTGGTAAAAGAATTTTGGATGAGAAATCCGATCGTTTTCCCATCGCGCAAGAAAATGATCTGGCTACCTCGCTAGCGGGCTTTGCGGATCTGAGTGATAAAAATTTAATCTCTTGCGTGCTGATAGACGACGAAAATCAAAGAGTGTATTTTAACGAGGATTATATGATTAAAGAAAATAGTATTTATCAAAAAGTCGATGATAGTTTCATAGTGGAATTTCCTCGCGCAAGTGCACAGGCGGCGGATGAGACTTTTGGAATAGAATTTAGCTCGCACGCTAGTTTATTTAAAATTTTATACTTCTTGCTAAAAAATCAAAGCGATTTTGAAAACATGGCGATGTTCGCACTGAAATTTAATAACCGCGCGTGTTTTGTCGTCGCCAACCAAGAGCGCGTACTCTATGCCGACATAATGCGTATCGACGAGGAGATGCAGGCGGCGATGAACGACGCGGACGAGCTTTTTTACGAGCTTTTAAATTTTCAGATCGAGACCTTCTATAAATCCGAAAATAGCGAGTTTCTCACTAATGTTTTCATCTACTCAGACGGCACACTTAGCAACGAGATCGGCTACGTGATTTTCACGCGCATCTTCATCAAAACAAATTTGATAAATCTAAATTTCGCCGATTACATCAACAAAATCGCGATGCTGGAAGCCCGCTAGATCAAATTTTTCGCTCCGCACCTAGGCAGAATTTAAAATTTTATCTTTGCAGTATTGCGCTTGCTTGATACGATTTAGTTACCTGTTTGCGCCGCATTTTATTAAATTTTATCTCGCGTTACATAATGGATTTTGGTCAAGTAAAATCATTCGTATTTAAATCAGCTCGATTTTAAATTTAAGCTCATTTGCCGCAAAGATCCGTCTTGCACCGCAAATTATATTTTTTACGAATCCAGATTAATTTTACGTAAAAAATTTTCTATCAAAGCCCGCCTTTGCTCCACGCCGTCGCTATCGCTAATGCCCTCTAGCTCGCTTGCGTGATGGGCTTTGGGCGGTATATCTTTCAGATACGACCACACTTCGTCCTCGCTTAAAATTTTGCCGTGCAGATCAAAACCTACGTTTAGCGCTCTGCCCGAAACCTCAGCCATATCTGCGTGCAGGTGACCGTAGAGCATCAACGCGCCGTAATGGCAGTTTGCCCACTCGATCATCGGGTAGTGAGACAGAGCTGCTCTCTTATGCGATAGGCGCACAAAGGCGTAGCCCACGATCTGCTCAAACATAAAATTGCCGTCCGCCTTGCGTCCGTTTAGTAGTTCGTTTTTCATCGCGGCGATCCGTCCATCGTGGTTACCGAGCACCAAAAAATGTCGCCCGTTTAGTCTGCGAAGTAACTCGCAAGTGTGCGCAAAATCCTTGTGAAAGGAGACGTCGCCGAGATTATAGACGAGATCCTCGGGCGTAACGAGCGTATTCCAAGCGGCGATGAGATTTTCATCCATCTCGGCTGCGTTTGCGCCTTTTCTAAAATTCGGATATTTTTTCAGCACCAGCTCGTGGCCGAAGTGTAGATCGGAGGTAAAATAAACGCTCATAAAAGCTCCTCAAATAGCGTAAGATCCGCTCCCGCGGCAAATAAAAATCCACGGTTTATCGGCGGGATTTTTAAGGTGCGGCACGCTTCTTTAAATTTCTTGTCCATCGCCGCTTTGATATATGGCGTTACGAGAATAAAATTTTCGCCCGCACCCACGGCTACCTTGCCGCCTAGCACGCAGCCCGTGCCATTTTCTAGGCAGCGAGCGCATTCGTTTCGCTGCGCCGAGCTTAGCACGAGCCCTAGCCTCTTGCAGGCAAGACCTACGCCGCGAAGCTCGCTTGTGCCTCGTTTTACAAGATAAATTTTAGGTGCGGGGTTAGAAATTTCAGGAGTTAAATTTAACGCGTCGGTCGCCAAAAACTCAAAGCTCTTTTTTACGCCGCTAAAATACTCGTTTAAAAACGGCTCGCTAAATTTCGCGCGAATAAAGCCGCGTTTAAACCGGTCCGTCAAATTCGTCTCGTCGGTGAAGTATTTTAGGTTTCGCTCGCGCAAAAACCGCTCCAGCTCGCACTTTCGCACGCCTAGAAGCGGACGAGCGATCACGTAGTCCTTGCGAGATTCGAGTTCCGTCATGCCTAGTAGCTCGCTAAGCCCCGCGCCGCGCCCAAGCTGCATCAAAAACCACTCGAATTTATCGTCAAACTGATGCGCCAAGATCAAATTTTCATAGCCCCGCTCGCGGCAAATCTCGGCGAAAAACTCGTATCTGGCCGCGCGCGCCTCGTGCTCAAAATTTGACTCGCCCAGCTGCACGCTTTTTACGTAGATTTGTTTGTTAAATTTAGCCGCCAGATCTCGTGCCGAGGCGATCTCGTCCTTGCTCTGCGCGCGGACGTTGTAGTCCACGATCGCAAGGTCAAATTTCACACCCGCCTCGCCCAGAATGTAAAAAAGTGCTGTACTATCGACGCCGTGCGAAAAAGCAAGCAGATTTTTGCCGGCTCGCAACAAGGCTAGAATTTTGCTTGGAATTTCAGGCGGATTTTTCATCTCTCTTACGAGCTTCTTAGTACTCGCGCAAGCAGCCTATCGCCCGCAAATTCCGTGATTTCGCACTCGCATAGACCGCCTACTTTTAGATTTTGCACGCAGCTTTCGTTGATTAAAATTTCGCCGTCGATGTCCTTGTCCCATGAAAGAGGCTTGGCGCCGTAAAAAAACTCGCCCTCGCTGCTGGCACCTTCGATTATTAGGGGTATCTTTTTGCCTACGAGCGCGCGCATGCTGCTATCTATCGCCTCGCGCGTGATTTTTTCGATTTTATTCAGACGGCGACTAATTGTCCGCGCAGGGACCTGCGGCATCGCAAAGCTCGCCGTATCCTCCTCCTTGCTGTAGGCAAAAGCTGAAATTCTATCAAATTTAAACTCCTGCAAAAAGTCGCAAAGCTCGTCAAATTCGGCTTCACCCTCGCCTGGGTGCCCCACGATGACGCCCGTTCGTAAAAATGCGCCCGGCGCACTTCGCATTAAATTTAAAAGCTCTTTGATCCGCGCCGCGCTCGCGCCGCGCTTCATCAGGCTTAGCATTTTGTCGTTTATGTGCTGAATCGGCATGTCGAAGTAGTTTGCGAAAATGGGTGAGCCCACGATCGTGCGGATGAGTCGCTCGTCGGTGCTGGTGGGGTAGAGATACAGCACGCGCGCGACCTTGACGCCCTTTATTTTTTCGATGCGTTTTATCAGCGCGACTAGATCTATGTCCTGCTCGTGGACTCTTTCGTCGTCCGCGCTCTCGCAGCTAGAGCCCTTACCGCAGGAGAGCCTACTTTGAGCGGAAATTCCATCTGCCGCGTCGCCGCATGAGCCGTCGGAATTCTGCCCGTCGCGAAAGCTTGCAAAATTTAACTCGCCTTCGGAGCCTTTAAAATTTGATCTGCCCTTGTTGCCGCGTCTTAGATCGCGGCCGTAGCTGCTAGAATCCTGCGCGATAAAGCTGAAATCGTAAAATCCGCGCGCCACCAAGCCGCGCACCTCTGCTTCGATGTCGTCTATACTGCGGCTTTTTAGGCGGCCTTTGAAGCTCGGAATGGCGCAGAAAGAGCATTTTTGATTACAGCCCTCTGAAATTTTAACGTAAGCGTGGTAGTTTGAGCCCGTTATCACGCGCGAAGAGGTAAGCGCGGGACTTTGCAGATAGGTTTGCGGGCTGAATAAATTCTGCTTTTTTAAAATCATCTCATCGATCTTGTCGTAGTCGCCCGTGCCGCTGAAAATATCAACCTCGGGCAGCTCGCGCATGAGCTCGTCTTTGTAGCGCTGCATCAGACAGCCCGTGACGACCAGCAGCGCGCCGCTTTTTTTCTGCTCGCTAAGCTTCAAAATCGTGCGGATACTCTCCTGCTTAGCGCTTGCGATGAAGCCGCAGGTGTTTACGATCATCACGTCCGCGCTCGCAGGCTCATCCGTGAGCTCGTAGTTTTGCAGACGCCCGAGCATGATCTCGCTATCGACTAAATTTTTATTGCAGCCTAGAGAAACGAGATGAAGTTTCGCCATTTTACAGCCAGATATTATCGATCAGGCGGGTTGTGCCGACCTTTGCGGCAAGCAGGATTATCGTATCGCCTTGCTTGATCTGCGAAATTTCATTAAATTTATAATCCACGAATGCTATATAATCGACCGCCAGTGGCTCAAGCACGCTAAGCATCTTTTCGCGGATGATATTTAGGCTGATCTCGCCTTTTTTAATAAGCGAGCTGGCATTTAGCAAGGAGCGCGAAAGCTTAAGCGCCATAAGCTTGCCCTCCTCGTCCAAGTAGGCGTTACGCGAGCTAAGCGCCAAGCCGTCACTCTCGCGCACGATCTCACAAGGGATGATACTTATAGGCATAAAAAAGCTCTTTACCATCTTTTGTACGATGAAAAGCTGCTGGGTGTCCTTTTTGCCCATATAAACATTGCTAGGACGAGTTAGATTAAAAAGCTTATTTAGCACTTTAAGTACGCCGTCGAAGTGCCCGGGGCGCGTTTTGCCTTCTAAAATTTCACTTATTGGCTTAGGTGCTATGATTGCTGGCTCCTCCGTGCTGTAAATTTCATCCGCGGTCGGGATAAAAAGCGCGTTCACATCGAGGCTTTCGCAAATTTTAATATCGCCCGCTTCATTTTTTGGGTAGCTGTTTAGATCCTCGCCGGGCAAAAACTGCGCCGGATTGAGGAATGCGGAGACGATTACGATGTCGTTTTCGTTCCGCGCTCTTTTTATGAGGCTCGCATGCCCCGCGTGCAAAGCCCCCATCGTAGGCACAAAGCCCACGCTGCCGCTTGCTGATGCTCTTAAGCTTTTTATCTCCTCTACGCTTATAATGATCTGCATTGTTCTCTATTTTCAATATAAATTATTAAGTCTGACAATTATATCAAAAAATTTTAAAGTTATAAATTAAGCGCGAAAGGGCGGTCTATTTAGCGAGCGTTAATCAATAAGTACTAAAATCTACTACGAGCTTTAGCTCTAAAATAAACTTCAAAAGGAGCGAAAATGGCTACTCAAGAGACAAATTTGGAGTCTTTGAAAAAGGATATCGACTCTTTAAAAGCGGATTTTAAAGAGATTATGAAGTCCATCAAAAACATAGGCGCAGAGCGTGCGGAGTCTGCTAAGGATAAAATTCTAGATCAGCTAAATAGCAATGAGATCAAAAAATATATAGATGATCTAAGGCTCAAAGGCAAAGACGGCATAGAAAGCGTAAATGACACGATAAAACAAGATCCGATAAAAAGCATCGCGATCGCTGCTGGCGTCGGATTTTTGCTCGCTTGGTTGCTGAAAAAATAATGGCCGGCATATCTGAATTTATAGTTTCGGTAGTAGAGCTCGTAGACGCTCAAGCTAGCGATATCAGGCGCTCTTTTTTAAAGAGCGCCAATTCGGTTTTACTAAATATAATTACGGGCATAATTTGCATTATAGGCTTAGTTTTCTTTTTGCTAGGGCTGCACGCGCTTCTTGAAAAAACTATCGGAGAAATTTGGGCGTATTTTGCCTGCTCCATTGCGGCTTTTTTATGTTCCATTATCGTGTATAAGGTACTTTCGTGCAAAGCGAAATGACAAAAGAGAAGCTAAGACTAGTGGTGTCTATGCTTGAAGACAAAAAAGCCGATTGCAAAAAGTTGAAGCTAGAAGAAGCAAAGCTAAAACTGCTACTAAATGACCCTCTGCCTGATCTCTCGACGGAGCTTAAACTGATTAATCACGGTAATATTAAGCAGGTTTTGATATCCCTAATAGACAAATGCTTAATAATGCCCGCCTTAAATAAAATTTTATAAACAACCTTAATCCAAAATATGTTATAATCACGCCAAAAGCATAAAAAAGGTCTTAAATTTTGGATAATTACGAATACACGGAACTTTTAAAAACCCTAAATACTAAAGTCGAAAATATTGCGGGCGTCGTAAAACCGGAGAACATCAAAGCGCGCCTAAAAGAGATTGAGGAGCTTGAAAACGATCAAAATCTCTGGCAGGACGTCGCAAAAGCAGGCGCCATCGGCAAGGAAAAAACTAAAATTTCAAATATCTTAAATAAATTTCTAAACGCTAAAAATGCCGTAGACGACGCAAAAGCTCTATATGAGCTGGCAAACTCGGAAAACGACGAGGAGACGATAAACTCGCTTTTTGCCGAGGCGGACGAGCTAGAGGACAAGATCATAAATTTAGAAATTTCTATGATGCTTAGCGGCGAAAACGACGATAAAAACGCTATCGTCAGCATTCATCCGGGCGCGGGCGGTACGGAGAGCAACGACTGGGCGAGTATGTTATACCGCATGTATCTGCGCTTTTGCGAGCGAGAGGGCTTTAAGATCGAGGTTTTGGACTTTCAAGAGGGTGAGGAAGCGGGTCTTAAGGACGTTAGCTTCATCGTGCGCGGCGAGAACGCCTACGGATATTTGAAAGCCGAAAACGGTATCCATCGCCTGGTGCGCGTTAGCCCGTTTGATAGCGCAGGGCGTAGACATACGAGCTTTTCAAGCGTGATGGTAAGCCCCGAGCTAAATGATGATATCGAGATAAATATCGAAGAGAAGGATATTCGCGTCGATGTGTTTCGCGCAAGCGGCGCAGGCGGGCAGCATATCAATAAAACCGAAAGCGCCGTGCGTATCACGCACATCCCGACGGGCATCGTAGTAAACTGCCAAAACGACAGAAGCCAGCACAAAAACAAAGAAACGGCGATGAAGGTGTTAAAGTCGCGCCTTTACGAGTTGGAGCTGATGAAACAGCGCGAGAAGGACGAAAACGTGCCTAAAAGCGAGATCGGCTGGGGGCATCAGATCCGCTCCTACGTACTTTTCCCATATCAGCAGGTTAAGGATAACCGCAGCGGCGAGGCGTATAGCCAGACCGACGCGATCTTAGACGGCGATATAAAAAGCATAATCGAAGGCGTTTTGATTTCACAAGCGAACAAATAAATTTTTTTGAAAGGATGAGAATGAGTGAAGATGGAATTTTGCTAGCGCTAGGATATAGCGTAAACGACGCGACGGTCGCGCAGCTGCGAGGAATTTTATCGAAGTGTGATTTTGAGGATAACGAGCTCGATCGCATCGTGGGGCTGAACGATAAGCTTAAAATTTACGGTGCGCATGTGGCGATGTCGAATTCAAACCCGTATTTTAAGATTAAAAACGACGCTACGAACGAGGAGCGCAAGACCGCTGTGGAGCAGATCATCAGCGCTTGGTCGGAAAAATTTAAGCTCAAGCTGCAAAAGGTCGCGGGCAAAGAGACCTATTACATTTTAGGTCGCCAAATTTCAAAAAATTAAGGAGCAAAATATGAAAAAAATTCTAGCTTTGATCGCCGCTGGAGTATTTTTGGCAGGCTGCGTTAGCAACGCACCGAAAAGTGCAGTTGATGCACCAAAGAGCGGCAAATATTCTTTCGCCGACGTTCAAGACGGTATCCGTGCGATGAACCTACAAGGCGGCGTCGTGCAAAGCGATGCGTGCAAAAACGGCAACGGCGCAATGTGCTTAAATTTCGCAGATTCTATGTATTCCAAGCGCGACTACGCCTCTGCCGCCAACGCCTACAACGCCGCATGCACGCTCTCTCAAAATTTCCCTGCTTGCCAGAAGCTCGCAGCGATGTTTGAAAAAGGTGAGGGCGTGGAGCAGAATAAATTTAACGCCATTGATCTATACCGCATCTCGTGCTATTACGGCTATAAGGATGCGTGCGCAAATATGCGCCGCTTAGGATATAACGGCTAAGGATTTGGGATTTAAATTTTAAAATTCTATTTTAGATTTACTCACTACGAACTGCTTTCAAATTCCATTCCGCCGTATCGCGGGATGGAATTTGATGCGTGAAAAATTCTGCACCATACATTTTGATAAAATTTTGTGTCACTTAATAGCTAGAAATAAATTTTATCTACATCGTTGATATTTATATTGTGTCTAGCTAAGAAATACTCTTTCAATTCAAAATATATCGAATTTTTAAATATCGGTATTAAATAATATCTAGAGCAAGCAAATAAGCCGATATGTCCATAATGCGGTTCGCCAACTCTCAATGCAGGAAAAAGCGAAAATCTCCTATCACCGCTCTTTCCCAAAACAAGACAAAAGATAAATTTTACTAATATATTGCCCGCAAACTGAAACAAAGCAAAGCTCAAAAACCAACGAGCAACTACAAGATCAATCGTCATGAAAACCAAGCATAGCAATACCGCCATAAATATATATAGCAATCCTCTTTTTCCTTTAAAATTTCCTATAAAAAAGGACCAATCCATATTATGCTGTAAATTTTCACATTGCTCGACATACGCGATTTTATCTTTTTCGTAAAATTCTATTTGGTTGTTTTTAAGCTGTATAGTCGGTCCCTCTTTTTTATAATCTATAAGTTCTGGCAATATAATAAATAGTGATAAAAATGATAGAAACAAAATCATGCAT
>CAURFS010000061.1:0-9562 GCA_963523845.1 uncultured Campylobacter sp.
CTATGCTAGGCACTACGCGAGGATCTTGGATCTGGCGGTACCATAGATCGCGTCCGTATCCGCCCGAGGCTAGCAAAACGCCGTCTTTGGCTTTATAGCTCTTTTTCTCGCCGCCTTTGTTTTCCAGATCGTCGCTAAAGAGCTTCGGATCAAATTTATACTCCTCGCGCGCTTCTATGCCCACGACGCGGCCGCTGTCGTCCACGATGAAATCGTCAAATTTTGTGCGGGTTTTGATCGTGACGTTAGGATCGTTTTGAAGTTTACCCATCATCGGTTGGATGTAGCCCGAGCCCGAGCCGTTGGTTGATTGCAAGCTTCTTGCGACGCTGTGGCCGCTTTCAAAGATCAACTTATCGCTAAACTCCGCTCCGCAGCTAGTTAAAAGATCCACCGCATCGTTGCTGCGATCAAACATCACGCCTAAAAGATCGGTATGGTTAAGCCCGAGCCCGTCTTTTACGGCATCGGCGATAAAAAGCTCCTTGCTATCCTCGATGCCCTGCGCTACTTGAAATTTATTCATCGGGGCAGCCATGTTTCCGCCGTTGATGACGGAATTTCCGCCCGCGCGACCCATCTTTTCAAGCACTAGCACCTTTTTGCCGCGTCCGCTGGCTTTAATCGCCGCGGCAAGCCCCGCAAAACCGGTGCCGATGATGACGATGTCGTATTCCTCGTCAAATTTGACGTCCTTGGCGTTTTGCGCCGCAGTCGCACTGCTAGATCCCAGTGCAAGCGCTCCCGCGCCCACCGCACTGATTTTTAAAAAACTACGTCTTGATACGTCATGCATTTGCAACTCCTTTAATTGAAAGTGTATATTTAAAAGAAATGATAACTCGAATTTAAAGGTAAGTCAAATAGAATAACGTTATAAATAGATAGTAAAAAGCTATAAAATATGGGCGTTGATATAAAATTTTGAAATTCGGCAGGCGAGCGGAATTGAAATTTTAAAATTTTATCAGGCGTTCGTTTACAAATATCTGTCGAGCATAAAAGAGCTCGGCGCGAAAATCGCAATTAATGCAAAATTCGCGCCGAGCCTTAAAATCGCTAAGCCCTTAGCGAGCGACTTTAAATTTAAGCGTTTGCAGATCGTAGTTATTTACCTGCTCGTATTGCATATCCTCGATAGAGATCGCAGGAAGCGCGCACGAGCCAGCCATAATCACGTTTATTGGCGTGTAGATGACGCCGCTGCTATTCTCTCCGTCTCGCGGATCATAATAGAAATAGCCGCTTTTTGGGAAGCGAAGCACTCGGTCATACAGATACTCCGTGTGTTCTAGTGCCACGCTATCTTGCATGCCCTCGACTCTAGCCTGCGCGGCCGAGCCTAGGCGCTCATTGACCGCCTCAAAGCAGCTAGGCATCGCCTCATCGATTACGAAATTATACAGATAATAATTCGCTCGCCAGCTGATCTTAGAGTAAATTTTCTGCCCTACTTTAAGCTTGTTTAGATCGACTATGTTGCCGCGAGCATCTATAAATTCACGATAAATTTCAATCCTCTTGCTATCCATAGAATGAGCGTTTAGGCTCTGTATGCTCAAAGCCTCATGCTTTAAAGGCGCGCTTTCATATCCAAAGCCAAGAGCGGTAAAAAATAGCTCGCCATTGCCGCTCATCGGCGTAAATTCTATCGAGCCGTCTTTAACCGCAAGCTTGGTATCCAGCGGCGAATTAAAATTTTTCGTCTCGCCGTCGTATTTCAAAGCAAAGCTAATATCTTTTTTCGCGTCCTTAAAATATGCATCAAATCCGCGTATTACGCTTGCTCGCTCCTGCGTGTTGTTTATATTTTTTAGATCGCGAATGATCGCATCGACCGTGCGAGCCGTGCTATCATCTTTGATGCCAGCCTTGCCGAATGCATAGAGCTTAAAGGCAGCGTCTCTTATGTCGCTAGCAAATGTCAAACCCGCTCCGTCTTCGGCGTAGTCATAATCCATTTGGTTTATTTTTTCACGCATGAAGTTAAACTCAGTCGTCATATTGTGCTTTTTAAGTATCGCAGCCAAGGCAATACTAGCCATAGGCGAGTCTTTATAAAGATCGTTGTCATAAACGAAATTTATCTCATCGTCATCGAGCTTGCCGTATTGATCTAGCACGAAATCCGCATATACTCGAAGCGTCGCTTGATCTTCGTAGTCTGATTTTAAGGCGCTAAAAATTAGCGATCTTTGCTTATTGCTAAGGAATTTATAGCGCGCGTCAAGCTCTAGTAAAACGTCGCTTGCGTAAATCGAAGCGTAGTAATTAGTAACGCCGTGAGCGCTCCAGTAGCCGAAACTGCCGCTAGGTTTGAGGCGAGATAAAATTCTACTTGCATACTCGTTTACGCGGTTGGTTAAGGTTTTATTGGAGTCTTTGCGTGCGACATAATCAACCGCTATCATTCTTGAAGCAAGCTGTTCGGTGCAGCCGTAAGGATAGAGATATAGCTCGTCCGCTAGGCTAAAAGCGTTAGGCGTAGAGCTTACGTGGGTATAAATTTCTTTATAGCTCGGATCGATTTTGAGCGTTACCGGCTTATCGCCGTAGCTTACGTGAAATAGCTTCGAGCGCGGGAATTGGCTGATTACGTCAAATTCTACGTCGTTGCTAAATTTCTGCCCGTTTGCGTCAAGATCAAATTTAATGTTCGCATCCGCAATATCAAGCGCGCTCGCGGTGAAGTTCGTATGCTTGACTTCAAGCGGTTTGAGCGTGAAATTTGCCTCACCGCCGCTTATAGCGACCGAAGGAGACGAGCTGATTTTTAAGACCGCCTTTTGCTCTTTGTCGGTGGTGTTGATGAGCGTTAGCGGCACGGAAATTTCATCGCCGCGCACCATATAGGTTAAATCGGCGGGCTTTATGATCACGTCGTCTCGGACCTTGGCTTCGACGTTTGCCGAGCCGATCGTAGCCGCCTCTCCGATAGCCATGGCACTTAGTCGGATCGTGGAGTTAAAATTTTTCGGCATCGCAAGCTCAAATTTCGCCTCGCCGTTTGCATCCGCTTTTGCGATCAGCATTTTTATAAATTTTTTCTGCTTTTTGTTTTCGACCGGGCTTAAATTTCGTTTAGCTTTCGCCATCACGCCGTCGCCGCCGAAGCTTAGCTCTTTAGCAGTAGTTTGATACACGCTAAGATCGTCGTAAATGTCGAAGTATCGCATCGCAAAATACGCGCTAATGTCAAACGCCTTAAATGCATCGAGCTCCTCTTGTGAGACGATATCTAAAATTCCAAGATCGACTGCGTAGAGTATGACTTTGGAATTTGGCTCGCTTTTTACGCTGATCTGCGCGTTTTGCCCGTTTTTGTAGCTTTTCTCGGCTAGGATTTGCACATTAGCCTTGTGCGAGCTCGCATCTAGCGCCACCGGCACGTTTGCATAGGCTCTAAGCGGCATCGCAGCGGGTGTTGCGGCGCGCGCGATTACAGCGTTGATGTGTCCTCCGACGAAATTATCCGGCACGCTAAGCTCAAATTCCGCGCTACCACCTTTGATGGATAGAATTTTATAGTCGTAAACCTGCTCGCCTACGAGCGAGATATTTAGCACGCCGCTTTCTACCGGCGAATTGATGACGCCTTTAATTTTATCTCCAGCTTTAACCTTGTCGCTTGCGAGTTTGATTTTAGCGCTTTGAACATCTTTAGCGTTTACCCGTCCATAATATCCCCAGCCGCTTACGTCCACGCGCACGCCAGCACTTGCGCCGCTTGAATAATCGTTTGCGACGATTAGATAATTGCCGCCGTTTTGGAATTTATACTCAAACTCGCGCGCATCGGTGCTAACGGCGCTTACGAGATTAAAGCTTTCTTGCTCGACGTATCTGTTGCCGTCATAAACGTAAGTAAAATCGTCTCGGTAAATTTCAACGTCAATCTTGCCTTTGACGTCGGTTTTAGTTTTGGAATCTAGTAGCGCAAAGCCGAATTTTACGCTATCTCCGCTTGAAATAAAATCCTTGCTCGCGCGAATTCCTACGATACGATCATAAGGCAGATAGCTTAGGTTGCGATATGCACTTACGTTTTTACCCTCCTCGGTTACGCTGAAATTTAGTAGAATATTTATGGCGTTAGAGACATTAAGATCAGCTGCTGCCGGCGAGAGTGCAAGCTCTTTTTTGCCGGCGGAGCTTAGCGTAAATTCTGCCCTGCGAAGCTGCGTAGCGCCCTTTTTCTTTAAGCGATCGTTTAGAAACGAAAAGCCCTCGTAGCCTTTAATTTTTAGCTCTTTTTCATAGGCGTTTGCTTCCAGCGAGCCTTTCAAATCTCCAGCCGGCGCGCCAGCAAGATAGTTTGAGCTTAGCTTTAAAGTTATGATTTCATCCGCGCCATATTCGTCTTTAGCAGTTAAAATTTCATTTTTAATGCGGTTTGGGAGGAAATTTTCTACGCTGAAGCTTTTAGAAGCGATGATTTTATCCTCATAGATGAGATCCAGGCGGTAAGTGCCGCTTTTCTCACCCATCAGCTCATCGATTTTAACGCTGCCGAACTCATCGGTGTTTTGCGCGCGTGTGATGATCACAGTGCCGCTAGGATCGTAAATTTTAAATTTAATCGGCGTATTTTTTAAAGAGCTAAAATCGCGATTTTTCATAACGATCGTGCCTAAAAGCCGCTCATTCGGGCTTATCAGCTCGCTTGCAAGATAAACGAACGGACGCTTTGCAGTAATCGTTTTCTCTACGCTTGCTACGGCGTTATTAAATAGCACGAACGCATGCTCACCCCCCTTGCTAATCTCGATAGAGCGCGGATTTTTGGCTAGAATTTCCATATTTTCTAATCGCAAAATTCCATCTCCGTCCGTTTTATCCTCCGCGATTAGCTCGTTTTTATCACTGTAAATTTTAACCTTCGCTCTACTTAGCTCCTCGCCATTACTAAGCCTAGAAGTATAAATTAGCGCACCGCGCTCAAGCAGCATCACTTGAGCCGTAATGTCGCTAAGATAGGCTACGCGCGAAACCTCTTGCATCTTTTCGCCCACTTTGTAAAACGCCGTAATTTTATAAATTCCATCCTCATAGCCTTTAAAATCCATCGCGATTTTATGCTCCGCAACGGCGTTTTTAGCGCCTCCTATATCAAAGCTCTTAACCGCGATCTCGCTAGCTAACCCACCTACACTATCTTCGTTGCTTTCAAAGTTTAAAAAATACCTAAAATTTTGCTCAGGGACTTTGGCAATCGAAATTTTAACCTCATTTACGTTTGAGCTTTTAAAAGCTAACGAAGCGGATTTTGGGATAAAATTTTTCTCGTCGCTAAAGGCTACGAAAGGCAGCCTGTCGCCCATTTTTACGCTTTGTTTTATCTCGTCACGCAAAATATATGAGCTATCTCCGAAGCCCTTTAGCAGCCTAATCTCGTAGCTTTTATTCGGCATAAACTCGTCGCTTACTATATCTGCATAGTAGTAGCATGAAGGATCGTCGCTTCCGCCATCCTCTTCATCTTCGTCATAATAATAATATCGCGGCTGAGTGAGGCTAAATTTGCTCACGCCTGCAATTCTTACGTATTTGGCGGACAGCTCGTCCATATAGTTAGGAAAGCACACTCTAGCTGCGAGCGAGCCATCTTTTAGAGCCGCAGGGCGGATCTGCACGCCACTTAAATTTGAAGCGTTAATGCTGTCGTTAAAAGGCTCTTCGTCCGTGCGCAGCTCCACCGGATTTTGCAGCTTTGCGCCTGCTTTTGAGGTGAGGGATTCTATTTGCAATACGACGTTTTGCGCCTTAGGATCGAAGCTGAATAAAAAATTCCTATCATCGTGCGAGCTAAGCTCGTAGGATATATCGTTTTGGGCTAAATTCTGCGCGCGGTAAATTCTAGTCGCTTGCTGTAGTGCGTCCTTGCTAACCGCATCGTTAAATTTAATTGCCACTAGCCCCGGACGCAGAAGCGCGATATGCTCGGTGCTAAAAGGCTCTGTCTCAAACTCAAAGCGCACCCCGCGCGCCTCGCACGAATAATTAACCCCGGCGCTAAGCATCGGCTTTGGATAAAGCCTGATTGAGCTCTCGCTCACGCTTTCGTAGGTGCCCGTGATTTTGGGAGTGCATTTTAAGATCTGCTTTTGCGTGACATTAAATCCACTGCCGTCCACCCCGCTAATCTCGTAAGCCCCGCTAGCGTATTTGATCTCTACGCCCGCGGCAAAGCTAGCCAAAGCGCAAAATAGCGCTGCGCTTAGTAGTTTTGTCTTCATAAAATTCCTTTGCAAAAATTTTACGAAATTATATACAAATTAACCTTTTATTTTCTTTCATTTACTCTAAAATTTGCTTTAGCGAAATTTGCATTTTCATCCAAGCAGCCAAGCTCAAAATCCCCTGCTCCAAGACTTAGCGTAAAAGCCTCGCCGTTAGTGCGCGCAAAATATTCTCCTGTTTTAACTTTAGAATTTACAGGCGCTAGGCTTTGCGTGGTAAAACCTCGTGCCGTGAAATTTTGCTGTGAGGAATTTTGATCTGTGAAATTTTTCGCTGTGAAATTTTGCGCCTCCGAATTTTGCTCTATGGAATTTTGCAAGATAGAATTTTGCGACGCCAAATTCTGTGTGGCTGGAAATTCAGCTAAAAAATTCCATCCCGCAGAATTTTGCTTCGTAAGATTTTGTGATTTTACATTCTGTGGCACTAAATTTTGTCGTATGGAATTTTGTACCGCAGAATTCTGTTCTGCAAAATTTTGCTGTACTAAATTTTGCTTTAAATTATCTTGCTGCGCCGTGCTAGAATGCTTGGAATCCAAATCCGCGGAATTCTCCCTCGTAAACGCAGTGGAATTTAGCGCTATAAACTCTCGCGAACCGCCGCTTAGTCTGATATATACCCGCTCGCCAAAAACCGCCGTGCACTGCACCTTAAGCCGCAAAAAGCCGTCCTCGCCGGTCTCGTAGGTTTTGGCGTTGATGTCGTTTAACACAGGCTTTACGGCGGCAAATTTAGCCGCGCACCTTCCTGCGCGTACCTTTTGCGGATCGACCAGCCCGTGTTTTAGCAGATAAAAAAGCTCGCTCGTGCCGTAAATTTCGCACTCCTCGTTGGGCTCAACCCCATCGATCGTAAGATCATCGGCGCTTTGCGCGCACTCCTTTTCGCGGTACGCGTCGGTGCATACCCGCCGCAAGCTCACGCCCGCGGGATGCGCAAACTCCGCCTCGCCCAGCATGCCCGATTTATCGAGGAAAGCAAACATATTAAACGCCACCTTCGCCGCACTCACGCCGCCGCTAAGATCTCTAGTCTTGGAGCCGTCGAAATTTCCCAGCCAGACACCGAGGGTAAATTTAGGCGTGAGCGCGACGGTGTAGAGATCGCGCGCATCGGCGCTCGTACCCGTTTTAAACATCAGCGGCGGCGCGTTTAGGGTATTTTGCCACACTGAGCCGAGATAGGAGCGCGGCGCGTTTCTTAGCATCTGCGTTACGATGTAGGCGCTTTGCGGGGTTAAAATTTTAGCATCGTCGCCGATCTTTGCGCCCGCTATTTCGAGCTTCCGCAGCTTGCCGCCGTTTGCAAACGCGCTGTATAGGCGAGCAAGATCCATTAGGCTCATCGAAATACTGCCAAGCGCGATACCTGCGCCGTAATAATCCTTGCTAAACTCCGCCAGATGCACGCCACTAAGCATCTCGTACAGCCCGTCGTCCTCAAGCATCAAATTTAGCTTCACCGCAGGGATATTTAGGCTTAGACTTAGCGCATCCGTCGCACTCACTGCGCCCATGAAGCTCTGGTTGTAGTTGCGCGGCACGTAGCCCGCGAAGATTATCGGCGCGTCGATCAGCTTTTTTGAAGGGGTGATGAGCCCGTGCTGCAGGGCCTTGGCGTAGATGAAAGGCTTTAGCGTCGAGCCCACGTTTTTTTGCGAGCGCACGCCGTCGTTTTGCCCCTCATTGGCGCTAAAATCGTGGCTGCCGATATAGGCGATCACGCTCATACTTTCGTTATCGATCAGCACCGCAGCGCCGTTTCTAACGCCCTTATCGCGCAGGGTGAGGATCTCGCTTTTCAAAAAGCCCTCAAGCGCGATCTGGGTTTTCAGATCCAAACTCGAATAAATTTTACCCTCGTTTAGACGCGCAAGCTCCTGCGCTAGCGCAGTTTGCTCCTTGGACTGCGCGCCCGCTTTAGAGTTTGCGGAATTTCCCCGCGTCTTGGCGTTTAGATCGGAATTTATTTGCGTCTTAGTGTCCGAAGCGAAATTTGCTCGCGATTTGGCGCCTGAAATGGAATTTGTCTGTATTTTGGCGCCCGGAGTAGAATCTGTCTGCGCACTAGCGTCCGAAACGGAATTTGTCTGCGTACTAAAATTTACGCTCGACCGCTCGCTAGAGTTTGCATCTGCCTGCGGATTTTGCGGCAAATGTGCGTTATCTTGTCGATCGTTTAAATTTAGCTTTTGCGAATTTTGCGAGTTTTGATGCGGATGCGCGGTACTGACGACATTCTGCCGCTTGTTTAAATTTATATCCGCACTAGAATTTTGCGGCAAATACTCGGTTTGCCCTTCCGTATCTACGCTAAAATTTTGCGGCAAACCCGCAGCGCCTCGTTGCTCGTTTAAATTTAGACTTTGCGAGTTTTGCGACGGATGGGCGGCATCAATAAAATCTCGCCGCTCATCTAAATTTGCACTCTTTCGTTCATTTGGTTTTACGCTTTCCGGTTCATTCGGTTTTACGCCTGCTTGTAATTCTACGCCTTCGCACTCGTTTAAATTTAGGCTCGTTCGTCCGCCCAAATTTAAACTCCCCGGCACATCTGTTTTAAAATCCGCCTCTTTGGAATTCATTTCTTTCGAATCCACTCCCGCCTGCGCACTCACGGAGCCGGATAGATTCGGCGCGGCTCTTGTCAAAGCCGTAAAACTTGATTCGGCGCTCGCCGCGTCCGAAAAATTTGACTCTGCCGCCGCCGCGGCTCTGCGCGCAGCCGAGCTTGCTTGCCCTGTCGTCGCGCCGGGCACTCCGTCCTGCTCTAAATTTTGAGTAAAATTTGCATCATCTTTGGCGGTAAAATTCCGCATTTTATAATTGTTAAACGCTAGCAGCGCGTAATGCGGCGCGTAATTGGGCGCTGCGTAGCGTCTGGGCGAAAACGGCTCTGCGAGGGCGCGCTCATACTCGCTCTGCGAGATCACGCCGCCCTCTCGCAACTGCGAAATTAGGCGGTTTTTAAGCGCATTGATGTTTGATCTGCGGTCCAGGCGGTTTTTGTTCGGGTTTTTCGGGATCACGCTAAGAAGCGCGATTTGAGCGTTGCTAAGCTCGCGCAGGTCCTTTTTGAAGTAAAAATACGCCGCGGTTTTGACCCCCTCGATATTGCCGCCGTATGGGGCGAGGTTGAAATACATTCCTAAAATTTCATCCTTGCTGAAGTGCCACTCCAGCTGAAAGGCGTTGAAGATTTCGATGATTTTGTTCTTGTAGCTGCGCTGTTTGGGGCGCATCATACGCGCAACCTGCATCGTAATCGTCGAGGCTCCGACGCGCTCGACGTTACCCTCGCTTTTTTTAGTAAAATTTTG
>CAURFS010000062.1:0-9471 GCA_963523845.1 uncultured Campylobacter sp.
GCATACGCCCGTGGGAAGCGCTCATAGTCGATTTTTTTGTAATAAATCGGGCGATTTTTCAAAAATTATTTAATGATGCGCCCGCTCAAGTCTGAATCCCCTAATCGCAAGCGCCGAAATAAACTCGTCAAACGCCTGCGTGGAGGCATTTTCGATCGCCTTATAGCGGTCCTTATCGCTAATGATCGAGCTCGTATCGTAGCTATTTTTGACTAGGCGGCTAACTTTAAAATCGTAATCGCCCACGCAATCCTTGCTGAAAACCTCGCCGTTTTTAAGCTTGGTGCTAAAATTTACGACAAGATTTGCACGGTAGCTAGTGACGTAGCCGAACTGATCGTATGAAAGCTCGCTAAAGCTTAGGCTTTTTATGCTCGCTACTACGATCGTCTGCGCCGAGTTTTTATCTGCAAGGCTCATCCCTAGGCGCTGGACTATACCCTGCCTGATCGCGTCTTTGATCGCGACGGTGTTTTGCGGATCGGTCTTGCTCATCATCACATCCACAAATACGCTTCCGCTCATCGTCTCTTTTGCTATCCTTGAAACGGGCTTGTAGCCGCAGCCGATTAAAAAAATCAAACAAAAAACGGTTAAAGCTTTTCTCATCTTTGCCTACTTTATCACCAAATTTACAAGCTTGTTTTTGACATAAATTTCTTTTACGATGCTCTTGCCCTCTAGCCATTTGGCGCAGTTTTGCTTCGCAAGGCTTAAAATTTCGCCCTCGCTTAGGCTTGCGGGCGCTTCAAACTCGGCGCGTTTTTTGCCATTAATCGTGACGGCAAGTTTAATAGTATCGCTTTTGAATACCTCTTCGCAAACTCGCAGCTCGCCGAAATTCCGCCTCTTAAACAGCCGCTCGCTAAGCTCGGCGCAGATGTGCGGCACGATAGGCTCAAGCAGGTTTAATATCACAAAGTAGCCCTCGGTAAATACGTCTTTGTCGCTCTGCGTATTTAGCGCATTTAGCGCCTCCATACACGCGGCGATTAGGGTATTGAAAGCAAAGCTGCTCTCATAAACCTGTTGCGATTTCTTAAGCGCCTCGTAAACTTTGAGGCGGGCATATTTTTCCTCTTTATTTAAAGCGGCGTGGTCGATCTGTGGAATTTTATCCGTAGCATAAGCATTTTCGGCGCGATCATAAAGGCGATTTAAAAATTTATACGCGCCCTCTACCGCGCTGTCGTTCCACTCAAGCTCCTTTTGCGGCGGCGCGGCAAAAAGTATAAAAAGTCTCGCCGTATCGGCGCCGTAGGTCTCGATAATGTCGTCCGGATCGACGGTGTTTCCTTTGCTTTTGCTCATCTTCGCGCCGTCTTTTAGCACCATACCCTGGGTTAGCAGCCGCTCAAACGGCTCGCTATCGCGCAGATAGCCGATGTCGCGAAGAGCCTTTTGGAAAAACCTTGCATATAAAAGGTGCAAAATCGCATGCTCGATACCGCCGATATACTGATCGACGTTCATCCAGTAATTCACGCTTTGCTCGTCAAACGCCCGCTGCTGCCACGTCCGCTCGTCGCTTGCGTAGCGCGCGAAATACCACGAGCTTTCAAAAAATGTATCGAGCGTGTCGGTCTCGCGCACCGCGTCGCCGCCGCATTTAGGGCATTTACAAAACTTCCAGCTAGGATGCGTATCGAGTGGATTGCCTTTGCCGGTGATCTTAATATCCTGCGGAAGCTCTACGGGCAGATTTGAAATTTCCTCGCTTACCAGCCCGCATTTTGGACAGTGGATCATCGGGATCGGCGCGCCCCAGTAGCGCTGGCGGCTCACTCCCCAATCGCGCAATTTAAAATTTACCACGCGGCGTCCGAGCCCTAGTTTTTCAAATTTTGAAATGACGGCGCTTTTTGCCTTCTCGCTATCCATGCCGCTAAATTCCGCGGAATTTATTAAAATTCCAGGCTCTACGTAAGCCTTGCTAGCGTCGTAATCGCCGCTTTTAGGAGCGATGCTTTGAATGATCGGTAGGTTAAATTTTTTTGCAAACTCAAAGTCTCGTTCGTCGTGCGCAGGCACAGCCATGACCGCGCCGCCGCCGTATTCGGCTAGGACGAAATTTGCAGTCCAAACGGGGATCTTTTTGCCGCTTAGCGGATGAAGCACGCTGATCCCGAGGCTCACGCCGTCTTTATCGCTTGCTTGACGCTCACGCGGGCTTTGATTTAAAATTTCTCTTACTTTTGCCGCAGCTTCGGCGTCAAGTAAATTATTATCCAAAAGTCTCTTTACGACCTCGTGCTCGGGCGCGACCGCCGCGTAACTCATGCCGTAGATCGTATCGGGGCGCGTCGTAAAAACCTTAAAGCCCTCGATGCCGCCAAGCTTGGCGCTGCTTTGCTCGTCAAATTTAAAACTAAATTCCAAACCTTCGCTGCGCCCGATCCAGTTTTCCTGCATCGTAAGCACCTGAGCGGGCCACTTGCCCTCAAGCTCCTTTAGGCAATCCAAAAGCTCCTGCGCGTAGGCGGTGATTTTTAGATAATATCCCGGCATCTGCTTTTGTACGACCTCGTTGCCGCAACGCCAACACCTGCCCTCTTCGACCTGCTCGTTAGCAAGCACCGTCTGATCGTGTTCGCACCAATTTACCACGGCGCTTTTTCTATAAATGAGCCCTTTTTCAAAAAGTTTGATGAAAAATTCCTGCTCCCAGCGCGTATAGAGCGGATCGGAGGTAGCAAGCATGCGACGAGCCGAAAAGCTAAAGCCCAGGCGGTGCAGCTCATTTTTCATATAATCGATATTTTCGTAAGTCCAAGTTTTGGGATGAGTGCCGTGTTTGATCGCCGCGTTTTCCGCAGGCATGCCGAAGCTGTCAAAGCCGATCGGTTGAAGCACGTTGTATCCGCGTAGTCTATAATATCGACTCAGCGCGTCGCCGATGCTGTAGTTTCGCACGTGCCCCATGTGGATGCGGCCGCTTGGATAAGGAAACATCGAAAGGATATATTTTTTAGGCAGGCTATAATCGTCCTTAGGCTCGAAAACTCCCTCTTCGTCCCAAATTTTCTGCCATTTAAGCTCAATACTTTTACTATCGTAAGGCATTCTGCGCTCCTAGAATTCGTCTTTAGTTTTTGCCGATTCGATCGCTATTAAAATTAGCGAGAAAAAGTTTGCAAGTAGCGCACCGATGGCAAGCGAGGTCACGATCGATAGATCTCCCGGCGCTACTACAATCAAAACGAACGCCGGTATGAGATGCAGATCTGCTACGAGCGAGCTTGCGAAAAGCTCAGCTGCTAGCATATTTCGCACGCCTACCTTCAAAAGCGTCGAGACCGCATTCACGCTGGTTGCTATGAAAAGTAAAATTTCATTCTTCTCATACAAAAACCCACCTATCGTAGTCATACTCATCAGCGCAAAAAATATGTAAATTACCCTTCCCCAGTTCATCTTTTATCCTTACACCGTGCCTTTTTCATACATGGCGCGATTCTTTTCTTTCTCTTTGATACGGCGCTGTTTTTCAGCCAAAAATGCGCGGTACTTCTCAACGTTAAATTTAAACAAAATCAGCATCGGAGCAGCTACGAATACAGAGCTGAAAGTTCCTGCTATGACGCCTATTAGCATCACGAAGCTAAAGCCGTGGATCATCTCTCCGCCCCAGACGAATAAAATCACGATGACGATGAGAGTAGTAAGCGAAGTAAGCAGCGTGCGCGATAGCGTGTGAGAGATCGATTCGTTTATAACCTCATCAAGCTTAATCGATTTACTATCTTTTACACCTTCTCGAATTCTATCGAAAACAACGATGGTGTCGTTTAGCGAGTAGCCCATTATGGTTAGTAGTGCGGCTAGAATTTCAAGGTTGAAATCCACGCCGGCTAAAATCATCGCACCTACGGCAACTACGACGTCGTGCAGATCCGATAATACGGCTGCAATCGCAAATCTCCACTCAAACCGCAGGGTGATATAAACCAAAATGAGCGCAAACGACACGCATACCGCTAAAATTCCGTTTGTGCGAAGCTCTTCGCCGACTTTAGGACCTACGATATCGACCTTGCGAATGTCGAAGTTTCCACTACCTTGCAAAATTTTTTGCGCCGCTAAGGCGGGATTATCGCCCAGTTCACTCGCAGCGCCTGAATATCTAATCGTGACCTCTTGATCGCTACCAAATTCCGTAACGTTGATATTGCCTAAATTTGCCGCTTCGAAGCGCTTTCTGATCTCATCAAGCGGTGCTTTAGCGTCGTATTTAACCTGAATGAGTGTACCACCGCTAAAATCGATACCGTAATTAATGCCCTTAATGAAAAATAGCGCAATAGAGCCTATTATCAAAACAGCAGAAAGCGCAAAAGTAAAATATCTAAATTTCATAAAATCATAAATTTTGCCCTTATCAAACACTTGCATTTGCGCCTCCTCTTACTTTATAACCGAGCCAAAGCGCGGTATTTTTGCTCTTTTCCATCTTATCCATTACTAACTCAAACATTCCGTGAGTGCCTAAAATAGCCGTTATCATCGACGCTACGATACCGATGCTCATCGTGACGGCAAAGCCCTTCACTGGACCCGTGCCGTAAGCATAAAGCGCAGCAGAAGTAATTAGCGTAGTGATATTTGAATCCACGATCGCGCTCATCGCATTTTCATAGCCTTTATTTATACTTTGGCGGATCGAAACTCCCGTCCTTAGCACCTCTCTAACGCGCTCATTAATGATGACGTTCGCATCCACGGCCATTCCGATAGTTAGTACGATTCCAGCCATTCCAGGAAGCGTTAACGTTGCACCAAAAAGCGCCATACAAGCGATCAAAAATAAAATATTTACTACAAGCGCGATATCAGCAAAAAGCCCCGCCACGCCGTAGTATAAAATCATAAAGATTAAAATCGCAACTGCCGCGAGACTAAGCGCTGCCATACTTTTATCGATGCTATCTTGTCCTAGGCTAGGACCGATGCTGCGTGTCTCTGAGACTTTAACAGGAGCCAAAAGCGCGCCGCTTCTAAGCGCAATTGCTACGTCGTGCGCCTCCTCGACGCTAAATCCGCCGCTGATCTGACCGCTGCCGCCGCCGATACGCTCGTTTATGCGCGGCGCGGAGTAAACCTTGCCATCAAGTACGATCGCAAGGCGCTTGCCGACGTTTTTGCCAGTAAAATCGCCAAAAATTTGAGCGCCTTGAGAGTTCAGCGTAAAATTTATTATCGGCTGGTTGGTGTGCTGATCGAAAGCGACCTTCGCATCGACTAGCATCGCGCCATCAAGCACTGGAATTTCGTTTATGAGATACTTGTAATTCGGATTTTTAACGTCCGGGTAGATCACGTCGCCGTAAGCTCTGGCATCCGCTGCACTGATAGTCTGCGCGCGATCTTGGCGCACGTCGTCCACCGCCATAAGCTGCAAGTGAGCCGCTTTGGCGATCAGATCCTTGGCGCGTTGCTCATCCGCTGCACTTTTGACGCCCGGAAGCTCAACCAAAATATAGCTCTCGCCCTGCTTTGCTACCGTAGGCTCCGCAAGTCCGAATTGATCCAAACGGTTGCGGATAGTTTCTACGGCCTGTTCGATCGCGTACTTTTTAGTCGCTTCGACCTCCTCGGGCGTTAGTGTGACGCGGTATTTTTCGCCAGATTTTTGAATATCCAATCCGCTTGCGGCGCTATGCAAAATCGCATCAAATTTAGAAGCCTCGTCTGCGTCTAAAATTTCAAACTCAAACGAATCGCCTTCCAATTTTAATCCGTCCATCAGCAGATCATCGCGCTTAGCGGCGTAATTGACGCTCGCGGCGATCGATTTGATCTTTGAAACGACAGCCTCGTCGCTTTGAACCTCAAGCAGCATGTGAAGCCCGCCTTGCAGATCCAGACCCAAGTTTATCTTGCTTCCCTTTTCGGTCTGAAAGATCGAAGGCGCGGCAAAAATCGCCGAAAAAATAACCGCAGCTAAAAAGATCAGCAGGCGGTATGAAATTTTACTGCTCATCTAATTTTCTTGCCACAAATTGTTTATCCAGCTCAACCATGACCTCATCGTTAAGCTTAACTGTGATAAAATCATTGTTTGTTTTCACGACCGTGCATTTTATGCCACCGCTAGTTATGATCTTATCGCCTTTGCCGAGCGCATCGACCATTGCTTTATGATCCTTGGCCTGCTTTTGCTGCGGTCTGATAATCAAAAAATACATAATCGCAAAGATTACGACGATAGGCAGGATTGATGCAAAGAAGTTTCCTTGTTCCATGTGTTTCCTTCATTAGAAATTTAAAAAGTAGCTATTTTACATTAAGTTACATAAATAAAGGCTTTGTTCTTGCGCTTGCGCTTTCAAATTTTATTTTCGTAGAAATTTTAAGCTCTAAATTTGACGGCTTGGCTGCTTTGGCGGCGGAATTTTTCTCGCCTTTAATTGCGATAGCGGCACTTTTTTATCTGCTAAAGGCAAACAAAGCGGAGTGGTTTTGGTGCGGATTTTTTATCGGCGCGCTGTGGATGCACTGGATCAGCTTCAGCCTGATCTATTTCAATCTCGCATTTCTGATTCCACTTGAAATTCTTGGAATTTGTCTCGTTTATGCTTTTATTTTCCGCATCTTTGCGATCTTTGACACGCCCGTTTTGCGCGCTGCATGCCTTTTGATTCTAAAATTTATCCACCCTTTCGGCTTTGATTGGCTAAATTTTGAACTGCTTCTAAGCCATGGAATTTTCAGAGCCGATCTTAGCGCGCTGACTCTGATTTTAGCGGGACTTTGCGCGATTTTATATCTACGCAAGCGTGACGTTGCGGCTAAATTTAATGCCCTAATTTTCACGGCGTTTTTGATCTGCGCATTGCAATTCAGCCAAAAAGAGCCCGAGCCGCTACCGATTAAAATTTCACTCGCAAACACCGATATTTCGCAGCATGACATCTGGGCGAAAGATAAAATTTTATCCGCCGCGTTGGCAAATTTAGCCCGCATAGATGAGGCGATCGCAGAGGGACAAGACGCGATAATCTTGCCCGAGAGCGCCTTTGCGATGCCGCTAAATTTAGAAAACGCGCTAGTTGAAGCCCTAAAGGAAAAATCGCGCGCAATTACTATCGTAGCAGGCGCGGAAGCGTATGAGAACGGGAAATTTTACAACAGCGCCTATCTTTTTGCGAACGGGGAAATGAAGCGCTTCGATAAGCACATTTTGGTGCCGTTTGGCGAAATGGTGCCGCTGCCGGAATTTGCGCGAAATTTCATCAACCGCGTGCTGCTAGGCGGCGCGACCGATTTTTCCACAGCTAGCGGCTTTAGCGACTACGAGCTTGGCGGGCGAAGCGTAAGAAGCGCCGTTTGCTACGAGGCTACGCGCGCAGAGCTTTACGAAGGCTCGCCCAAATACGTCGTAGCGATCAGCAATAACGGCTGGTTCGTGCCGAGCTACGAACCCTATTTGCAGCGCCTCATAATCCGCTACTACGCGAGCTTGCACGGTACATTGATCTATCACGCCGTAAACGGCAGCGCTAGCGAGATAATCGCTCCAAAAAAGATCTGGATAAACCGCCTTAAAGATCATCTAAAATAGCCTAAAAAGTTATTTTTAAACGACTTTTGGGTAATATTTTAAAATTTTATTAGGAGCTAAATTTATGGCTAAATACAATCGCATACTCGTAAAATTTTCGGGTGAAGCGCTAGCGGGAGAGAACGGCTTTGGGATCGACAGCGAAATTTTAAAATTTATCGCTAAAGAGATCAAGCAGCTCGTAGAGGGCGGCATCGAAGTAGGCATCGTAATCGGCGGCGGCAACATCATAAGAGGCGTAAGCGCCGCAGCTAGCGGTATCATCAAACGCACCAGCGGCGATCATATGGGCATGCTAGCGACCGTCATCAACGCAATCGCGATGAGAGAAGCGCTCGAATACGCAGGCATGGATGTGCGCGTGCAAAGTGCGATAAAGATGGAAGCGATCTGCGAGACCTTCATCATCGGCCGCGCCAAAAGACACCTGGAAAAGGGTCGCGTCGTGATCTTTGCCGCAGGCACGGGGAACCCCTTCTTCACAACCGATACCGCAGGTACGCTCCGCGCTATCGAGATCGGAGCCGACGCCATCATCAAAGCCACGAAGGTAATGGGGATCTACGACAAGGATCCGCAAAAATTTAAAGATGCCAAATTGCTTTCCAAAGTCACTTACGACCAAGCCCTGCACGACAATATCAGGGTGATGGACGATACGGCTATCGCGCTTGCCAAAGATAACGCGCTTCCGATCATCGTATGCAATATGTTTAAAAGCGGGAATTTATACAAAATCGTCGAGGGCGGAGATCTAAGCTCCTGCTCGATCGTAAAAAACTGAAATTTAAAATTTAAGGAGAATTGATGAGAACCGAACAAATTGTAGCCAAGGCTTTAAAAGTAACGGGCGGAGACCGATACAAGCTATCTTTAATGATAAGCAAACGCGCCGAGCAGCTAGCTGCGGGCGAACCGCCGTTAATAGATAACGTAGATACTCGCAGGATGAAATTTGCTGATATAGCAATCTTGGAACTAGCCGAAGGTAAGATCGCATTAGATGGAATCGTTGACAAGGATTAATGATAACTTCTTAGAAAGTCTCATCGACGATGTCGTCGATACCAAAGACATTCAAAGCGCCAAGCAGCTGCTTTATAATCTAAAAGAGCCCACTCCGCTGCTAGTGGATGCTATAAATTTATGCATCGCGCAGCATGACGGGCAGTTTCGCAAAAGCGGCGAGCCGTATGCGATCCATCCGATTTTGGTAGCTTGCTTCGTATCTTTTATGGGTGGAGACGACGCGATGGTGATATCTGCGCTACTACACGACGTAGTAGAGGATACAGATTACAGCATCGAGCAGGTTAGACAAAGATTCGGCGACGAAGTAGCCAAAATTGTAGAAGGGCTTACTAAAATCGTAAACATCAGAGAGGATAAATTAGCTCCATCCGGCGATAGCAACGCCAAGCTTCGCACCACCGCGCTTACCTTCCGCAGGATGCTGATGATCTCTATTAACGATCAGCGCGTCTTAGTCGTCAAGCTCTGCGATAGGCTGCACAATATGCTAACTCTAGACGCGCTTCGCCCCGATAAGCAAAAACGTATCGGCGAGGAAACGCTTTTGGTTTATGCGCCGATCGCGCACAGGCTTGGAATTTCATCGATCAAAAACGTGCTTGAAGATCTTAGCTTCAAATACGTTATGCCTAAAGAGTATTCGGCAATCGCCGATTACGTCGAGGAGCATAAGCAGCAGCTTCAGATGAGCTTGAGCAAATTTAGCGAAAAGATCAAGGAGTATATGCTTTCAAACGGCTTTAGTGAGGGCAGCTTTGAGATCCAAAAGCGGATGAAGCACTACTACTCGATCTTTTTAAAGATGCAGCGCAAAGGAATTTCGATCGAGGAAGTGCTCGATCTTTTGGCTATCCGCATCATCGTGCAAAAGCCGATGG
>CAURFS010000063.1:0-9383 GCA_963523845.1 uncultured Campylobacter sp.
ATGTGTCGGAGAGCCTGGAGGGATTTAGGCTGGGATATAAATATAGCAGACAAAAGGGCAGAATGTCGTGCGCCAGCAACGGCTCAAACGCCAATAATTCGAACTCAGGATGCAGCAGGGGCGAAGAGGTGCCGATGAATGCGATCCAACCGCCTACTTCCGTCTATAATATCGGCTATTCTACGCCCGGCGACAAATATGGCATTGATCTTTTCATCACCGACGTAGGAGCCAAGAAGCGCAAAGATACCTACAATATGTATTGGAAAAGCCAAGTCGAAAGAACGGATCCGTATTGGGGGCACATCGATGCTTCTATAGTAAACGGAGAGCCCGTGACCGATAATACCAAAGGTTGGCGAAGCAGCAATTATACGGTAGTGGATGTTATCGCCTATGCGAAGCCGCAAAAAAATTTCAACTTTAGTCTAGGCGTTTACAACCTAACCAACGCCAAATATATCACTTGGGATAGCGCTCGCTCGATCAGGGCTTTCGGAACAGTCAATATGATCGATCAAGCGACGGGTGCGGGCATCGGCAGGTTTTACGCGCCGCGCAGAAATTTTAGATTTAACTGGGAGGTAACGTTTTAGTCCTTGGTGTGTTTCGATCCAAAATTTAAAACGAATTTCGAATCCAGGGCTCAAGTTAATCAAATCGAGCCCTGGATTGCAATTTACGCTTTAAATTTATATCCAATGAGCCTTTGCAACGCAAGAGCAAGATCGCTTCATATTTTTGGCATTTCGATAAAATTTTTAGCGATATAATTTTCGCCGAACGGTAACATTTTGCGCGCGCATTAAATTTGTATATCGCTGCTTTCGTTTATGTGGTTTTGGCTCAGAACCTACCGCCATGCGGTATAAATTTACATTTCTATCGATAAAGCCTTTTTTACTAAGGTCAAAGGCAAACTTTCATATCGCCTAAATTTGCTCGCCGTATGATCCTAATAAAGACGAGTTAAAAATACCGAAGACGTTTGACAACCGCACGCAAAAACTACGGCAGCTGGATGAGACTTACGATAAGGCGCACAAGACGATGCTTAAGACAAATGATTTTTATTTATGCTTTAATACGCGGAAAAATAAAGACAAATTAGCCTCTATTTTTCTCGATTTCATATAAAATTTTGATTTTTTTACAAGCTCTTTGCAAGATGCAGAACCCTAAGGCAATATATAATAAAATGGACAACTTACTAATGCCGTAAAACCATATGGGAAACGTTACGATTAAAAAAACTATTAATATAAAATCCCAAATTATAGCTAGAGCCTGTTTCACTCTCATATAATTTGAATACTTAGCTAAAATCGAAATATGCGTTATGCTGGGCGACTCAGGGGAAAGATAACAATACGTTACCTCGACTATATCGCCGTTATCAGCAAACCATTGATCGGGATAGTCGAAAAATCTTATTCCTTTTACCTCAAATGTTATATACAGTCCGTCTCGCCCCCAGTCTGTTTATAAGTTTTCTATCTTGCCGATAATTGTGAAAAATTTCAATTCACTTGAAGCTTTCTTTTTTAAATGCCACATTATTTTCCTCCAAATTTCGGTAAAATTTCATAAAATCCACGCTACTTTCTGTGGCGTTCGCGCTAAAATTTTAATTTTTGCACACCCGTGTCAAGATAGGCGAGAAGTCCTATCAAAATCAATGTTACGACACGCAATCATAGAAATTCTCTAAAACCGAGCAGCGTATGCGAAAACATACACCCTTAATCTCAAAAAGCACAAATGTGTCGATACTTTTCGCAATGTATGGGCGCTCAAATTTTCGATTCTGCCCGTGATTTTGCTTTTAGCTTCAGATTTTGGCAGAAGGTCATATCTATAGTCTGTGCGCGAAATTCGCCCACCGAAAGGTACGGCGGATTAAAGTGCATAGAATTGTAAAGTTGAGCTTGCTTACGATAATATTTAAAGTTCCATCCTGCACGAGTTAAATTTATATAATTTTAAAATCGAGCCGAACCCGAGCATACGTTCGATCCCGGGGATTTTTTATGAAATTTCAAAATTTTAAATCGCTGTTTTCAACTAAAATTTTTAAATTTTCAAATTCTCACACGCCATAGAAATTCAAATTTCGCAAATTTAAAAATTTGAATCGGGTGTGCAAATTCGGCGTAAATTAAAACTCCGTAAAATTTTAAATTTCGCTCGAATGCAGCGCAAATTTAAACATTAAATCTAAAATGCATCACGTCGCCGTCTTGCACGACGTAGTCCTTGCCCTCAAGGCGCATTTTGCCTGCTTCTTTCGCCCTACTCTCACCGCCGCACGCGATAAAATCATCAAATCCGATCACCTCGGCTCTGATAAATCCGCGCTCAAAGTCATTGTGGATCACGCTCGCGGCCTTTGGAGCCTTCCAGCCCTTCGTGATCGTCCACGCGCGCACCTCCATCTCGCCTGCGGTAAAGTAGCTGATGAGGCTGAGCTTCGCAAAGGAGCGCTTGATGATGAGCTCCAGCCCGCTTTGCTGCGCGCCTAGGCTTTGCAGCATCTCGCGCGTCTCCTCGTCGCTTAGCCCTATGAGCTCCTCTTCGATCTTGGCGCAGAGCTTGATCACCTCGGCGCCGCGGGCGTTTGCGTATTCTCTTACGCGCGCGACATATTCATTATCCTGCGAGATGCCGTCTTCGTCCACATTTGCGCCGTAGATTACATCTTTGGCGCTAAGCAGGCGCAGCTCGCGATTTAAAGCGATGTAGCTTTCATCCTCTTTGAGCGCAAAATTTGAAGCGGGCTTGCCGTCGTTTAGATGCGCTAAAAGCTCGTTTGCCACGGCTAGCGCCTCTTTAGCGCCCTTTTGATTTGCTTTGGCTTCCTTACCGAGGCGCTCGATCTTGCGGCCAAGCTGCTCTATGTCCGCTAAAATAAGCTCGGTTTCGATGATCTCGATGTCGCGGATAGGATCGACGCAGCCTTCGACATGGGTTATGTCGCCGCTTTCGAAGCAGCGCACGATATGAAGGATGATCTCGCACTCGCGGATATTTGAAAGAAATTTATTCCCCAGCCCCTCGCCCTTGCTAGCTCCGCGCACTAGGCCTGCGATATCTACAAACTCGATGGTCGAATGCACGATGCGACCGGGCTTAACGATCTGTGCAAGTTTGCCGAGCCTGGCATCGGGCACTGGCACGACCGCTTTATTGGGCTCGATCGTGCAAAATGGATAGTTCTGCGCCTGCGCGTTTTGCGCGCCGCTAAGTGCGTTAAAGGTAGTGGATTTACCGACGTTCGGAAGCCCTACGATCCCTACTGACAGCCCCATCTACGCGTCCTTCAGCTCTTTGGCTAGAGCCTGTAAGAAGTATAGGCTCGCTCTTACGCCCGCGCCGGTCGCGCCCGCGGCGTAATAGCCCCACGTCTTTTCCAGATACGCAGGCCCCGCGATGTCGAGGTGCAGCCACCTATCTTTATATTCGTCTTTTATAAATTTATCCAAAAACAGCCCCGCGGTTATCGCGCCGCCGTACCTGCTGGAAGCGCAGTTGGAAACGTCTGCGATACTGCTTTTAATTAGCTCGCGCAGATAATCGTTAAATTCCAAAATACTAAATAGCTCGCCGCTTGATCCGCTAAGATCTTTAAATTTACGCTTTAGCTCCTCGCTGTTTCCCATTATACCGCTCGTGTATTCGCCCAGGCCCACGACGCAAGCGCCTGTTAGCGTCGCCATATCGATTAGCAGATCGGGGGCAAGATCCTGCGCGTAGCTTAGGCAGTCGGCAAGCACGAGCCGCCCCTCCGCGTCGGTGTTTCGAACCTCGATACTCACGCCGCTGCGGCTAAGTAGCACGTCGTCGGGCTTATACGAATCGCCGCCGATCATATTTTCGGTAGCGCCGATAACCGCGTGTATCTCAAACGGCAGCTCGAGCTCGGCAGCGCCCTTGATGATACCCATTGCAGCAAGCGCGCCGCTTTTGTCGCTTTTCATCGTAAGCATATAATCGGCAGGCTTCAGACTTAGCCCGCCGCTGTCGTAAGTAAGCCCTTTGCCCACGAAAACGATGCGCTTTAGGCAGCGCTGCGGCTTATAGATCAGATGGATGAGGCGAGGCGGATGAGCGCTGGAGCGATTTACCGCCAAAAACGCATTCATATTCTGCTCGCGCAAAAAGTCCTCGTCGTAAATTTTAACGCTCACGTCGTCGTAGTTCGAGGCTAAAATTTCAGCCTCGCTCGCCATCTTTTCGGGCGTGTAAATTTCAGGGATCTCATTGACGCCGTCGCGCGCGAAATTTGCGGCGTTTGCCATCACGGTGCCCTGCTGCACGCCGTAGTTCATCTTTTGCACGTCAGGCTTAGCTCCGCTATACTCCTGCGTCGAGATTAAAATTTCATTTAAGCTAGAGCTTTTTTTATCGCTTTTGTATTTATTAAACTCATAGCCGCCCAAAAGTACGCCCTCAACCATCGCCATCGCGCTTCTGCGGTCGCAGCCGCATTTGTAAAAGGCGATTTTAAAATTTTTGATCGCGTAGCCCTTAAGCGCGTTGTATGCACTTGCAAGTGCTGTGCGGACGCGGTCATATTCTAACGCCTTGACGCCAACGTACAGCCGCCCGCTCTCGGCAAGCAGCAGATTGCCCTCGCCTTTGTAATTAAAAAGCGCAAACTTATCCGCGTCTTTAATAAATTCGTGATTTAAATTTTTATCTACGACCAAAATAACTTCAAAATCCGCCTCTATCTCGTTAATTTTACGATCTAGCAGTTTTACTTTCATCTCGTTCCTTTCGTGAGTTCATAAAGTGATTTTCCATACGTTTAAATAACCTAAAAAATAGATATAAAATTCCGCCTATGATATGTATCGAAAAATACCAGTGTTGCTCGATTAGCCGCAACCCGCTCCAGATCTCCTCGCCAAAATACCACGCCAAAACCATCGTCGCGCCCGACCAGCACCAAGCACTAAAAAGATTGATAATCGCAAATTTCTTTGCGCTGTAGCGAGTGATGCCGATACTCATCGGGATGATGACGCGGAAGCCATACATATAGCGCTGCATTAAAATTATCGGCCAGCCGTAGCGTTGCAAAAGCAGGTGCGCGATCGCAAATTTCCGGCGCTGTGCCGCGAGCTTTTTACTGATATATTTTTTATTGTAGCGACCGATATAAAAATAAAACTGATCGCCGCAAAATGCCCCAAGACCCGCGACAAAGATACCTAGCGGCAAATTTATATGCCCTTCGTGCGCCATGATACCGCCCAAAATCAGAGCGATTTCGCCTTCTAAAATACACCAAACGAAAAGCACGATATAGGCGTATTGGTGGTATTCTTGCAGTAAATTTTTAAGTAGCTCTTCCAAAATCACGCCTCTAAAACGCAATAAACGTTTGTGCGACGCGAAAACTCGCCTAGATCGTTTAACTCGCGCAAATTTAATAAAAAGCACGCCTCGACGCACTTAGCCTGCGTCTGCGCGATGAGATCTAATGCCGCGCGCGCCGTGCCTCCGGTGGCGATAAGATCGTCGATTAGCAGCACCTTGGCATCTTGCACGCCAGAGAATGCATCCACATGCATCTCGACCTGATCGAAGCCGTATTCAAGGCTGTATTTTTGCGAAATCGTGATATAAGGAAGCTTCTTTGGCTTTCTAATTGGCACAAAAGCAACCCTCAACCTCGCAGCAAGTGCCGCTGCAAAAATAAATCCGCGACTTTCTATGCCTACTATGTAATCAAGTCCGTAATCAGCGTAGCGCTCGGCTAGATGATCAAGCAGGAAATTAAACGCCTCGCGATCGCCTACGAGCGTCGTAATATCGTAAAACAAAATACCGGGCTGTGGGAAGTCGCGCACGGTGCGGATCGAGCGAAATAAATAGCTTTTTTGCTCGTTGCTTAGACTTTTCATAGCTTACCTCTTTTCAATCTTGCGTTTTGGATTTTTAAGCTGCAGTTTTCGCTCTCCTCATTTTGCAGGGCCTCAATGCCGAAGCGAAGGGCCGTTTTGAGCTTTTCGTTATCGCTTTTAAGCTTTGAAATTCTTTCTTCGCTCTTGCGAAGTAAGGCGTAAATTTTAGAATTTTTTCGGATCGATAGAATAAGTAGCGCTGCAAAAAATAGCGCTAAAACGCCTAATGCTATGCTCATTGCTCGCCTCCTTCATTTGGATTTGCAAAGCGGCGCATAGTAGCGAGTGTTGCGTTAAAATACGCACTAGAAAGATTTGCTCCCTTTAAATTTACGCTCGTAATAGCAGAATTCTCATCTGTTAAACCCGCACTAGCGCAATTTGCGTTTTCTGGCTTAACGCTCATGCAAACAGAATTTTTAGCCTTGAAATTTATAATTGCTGGGTTCAAACCGACAAAATATTTGCGGCTAGCTTTTTGAGCGAAATTTTTCTCGCAAACGCTCTCGCGCATAAAATTTAACGTAGAATTTGTGCTAGTGGAATTTTTATCTAGCGGATTTTTCTCATCAAAGATTATCTTTGCATGCGCAGAATTTAAATTTATATGATGTGCACCGCAAAAGCATATCAAGGAATTCTCGCCGATAAAGAAGGAATTTTTATCGTTAAGGTTCCGTGCACAATTTAATTCGGAATCCGTGTCGATAGGATTTTTGCTAGAAGGGCTTTTGCCGGCGAAGCTTGATTTGGAATTTCGTCCGTTTAAATTAGCGTCACAGCTTTGTTCCGTAAAATTTTGAGCGGAGTTCTGCATGAAATTCTCCCCATCAAATCCATGCGTAAAATTCGCACTGCCGCAAGCGCCTAGCTTTGCGACGCGCTTAATGTGCCTACCGCCCGCAAAATCGGTACTAAAAAATGCCCTAATCATATCTTCAATCACTAGCGCGCCCATCAATCGCTCGCCGAAGGCTAGGACGTTGGCGTCGTTGTGCTCTCTGGCTAATCTAGCGCTAGTCGCGTCATGACACAGCGCGCAGCGGATGTGAGCGTGGCGATTTGCGGCGATGCTGATACCGATGCCCGTACCACAAATCAAAACGCCGTAAATGCCGTAGTCGGTGGAATTTAAAATTTTATCTTTGCTCGCGTTTGCGGCAGCTATGCTTGTGTAGGCAGTCGTATTTGCGTCCGCATCAAAATTCTTGCCGTCGCCGCTCTTGACGGCGTTAAAATTTTTATCTTTCTCGCCGTGCTGCGCGGTAGTGCTAAAATTCCCGCTACCGTTTATACTTGCGCCGAAATTTTCGTTGTCACTTGCTTCGGAATTTTCCGTGGCTGCAGCGGAATTTATGCCGTCGTTTTCTTTAAAATTTTCACTTCTCGCGCAGGCTTCACATTCGGCTAAAATTTTATCCGCCAACGTGCCTGCAAAATCGGGATAGTCCACGCTCGCTTCGGCACTATGCGTGCCAAGATCGACCGCTTCGTAACCTAAAGCGGCGAGCGCTTTTTTGGCTTGCTCTTTGGCATGAAAGCCCGCATGATCGCTCGCTATGAAAATTTTATTTATTTGCATTGCCGCTCCTTATTTTTGCTCATAGATTAGGCTCTCGTCGTTTTGCAAGGTATCGACGAAGCGCCCGATTCTCTCCCAGCGGATCTTGCGATCGGCATCGATACTAAAATAGGTAAACCACGGCTTACCGACGATCAGACGATAAGGTACCGGACCCCAGAAGCGGCTATCGGCGGAATTATTTCGATTATCGCCTATCATAAAATACTCATCCTGCGGCACTTTGATGTAAAAGGCATTGAAGCTTATCCCTGCAGCTTCGAAGCTGTGAGGGATTTCGCTTAGACTAATGGGCTTCATAGAAAATTCACCCTTCTCAAGTGCGATTTTGACATTTGTTAGCATTGAGTTTCTAGCATTAGGGTCGTAGTGAATGCCCTTAAATTTATACGGCTCTTTGACATATTTTTCGCCACCCAAAATCACAATGTCGCGAGCATCATAGTTTGCGGCAATGAACTCATCTCCTTCATGCGGACGAAGGTAGAAATTATTCAGATCAAATATTACCTCGTCGCCGCCTACGGCAAAATTTCGCTTTACAAAGTGCATTTTTTCATTAAGCGGGTAGCGGAAAACTACGATGTCACCGCGCTTTGGACCCTCGCCGCGGATGATATGTCCATCTCCGTCGCTATCCGGAGCCACCTGCCACTCTACAAAGGGAATATGCGGAGTCGTGATGCCGTAGCTAAATTTTTTAACGAATAAAAAATCACCCTCCAAAAGCGTAGTGCGCATCGATCCGCTGGGGATCACGAAGGCTTGCGCAACAAAAAGAATGACGAATAAAACGACGATGACCGTCCCCGTCCAACTTGATAAAAAGTGATAAATTTTGCTTAGTATTTTCATTTAGGCTCTTTGTCTTAAGCGATTTTTCGCCGATTTTATCGTATTGCTCAAAAGCATCGCAATCGTCATCGGCCCCACGCCTCCGGGCACGGGCGTGATGAACGAGCATTTTGGCGCGACTGCGTCAAAATCGACGTCGCCTCTTAGCTTGCCGTCCTCGCCGCGATTGATCCCCACGTCGATTACCACCGCGCCTTGTTTTACCATATCGGCGCCCACAAAATACGCCTTGCCGACCGCCGCGACCAAAATGTCGGCGTCTGCACAAAGCCGCTTTAAATCTTTCGTCTTGCTATGAGCGATAGTGACGGTAGCGTCGGCATTTAGAAGCAGGCTCGCCATCGGCTTTCCGACGATATTACTGCGACCCAGCACGACGGCATTTTTGCCCGCGATCTGCACGCCGTATTCCTCAAGCAGGCGCATCACGCCAAGCGGAGTGCAAGGCACAAAACCGTCTGCAAGCCCGCTAGTAAGCTTGCCTACGTTTATCGCGCTAAATCCGTCCACGTCCTTTTGCGGGCTTATTTTTTCTAAAATTTTATTCGTATCAATATGCTTTGGAAGCGGCAGCTGCACCAAGATGCCGTCGATGCTTTCGTCATCGTTTAAATTTTCTATCAGTTCTAAAAGCGCCGCCTCGCTCACGTCGGAGCTCAAGCGGTGCGCTACGGATCGGATCCCACAGGTGGCGCAGGCTTTTTCCTTACTCGCGACATAGGTCTTACTAGCCGCGTCCTCGCCTACCAAAATCACCGCCAGCGCAGGCTCTACGCCCTTTGCGGCAAGATCCGAAGCGGCCGCTTTGATCTCCTCTTTTACCTTCGCGCTTATGCTTTTGCCGTCAATTAAAGTCATTTAAAGCCTTTTTGAAAAATAGGGAATGTTACCCTAAAATTTATAAAATTTAGATTTATTCAGCTGGATTTATGGGAATTTGAAGGAATTTTAAAAAGAATTTCGCCCTAAATTTAAGCCTGCTCAAATAAGCCTAAATTTTTATCGTCATTATAGACGGATGGACACGCCTTGGT
>CAURFS010000064.1:0-9358 GCA_963523845.1 uncultured Campylobacter sp.
TTGCCGTAATATGGATGGTTCTCCTATGTATTTGGATATAAGCAAAAAAGAGTATTGGTTAAATTTTAATGGATTTAAATATTCAAATCATACTTTTATATATTCATATGTGTTATTAATGTTTGTAATATCATTTAAAAGGATTAGCTATAGCGAGAAAACTATAGAATTTTCAAAAATAATGAGAAAATCTGGACCTATTTTTTTAGAAGTATTAAATTTCGCTTATGAGTATTTTAAGGATAACTCCAAAATGACAGAATTTATGAATTTTGATATAATACAGTGGAACTTAGATAAAATTTTTCAGGAAGCCAAAAATAAAGCTTGGGATATATTTTGTTTTTATGGGATTCAGTATATTGAACTGTTTAAAAACGAAAAAGCTGATTTTGGTGTTGGATTTTTCCTAAGCGGAGATAAAAAATTTATTAATGATTATATAAAATTCTCAAAAAGACGAATAGTAGTAATAAACCATAGAGAAAAAACATTTCAAGCCATTGCAGACACAAAAGAGCTAGATAAGTTATTATACGAAAATTGCTTTAACAATACTCTACCTCCAGGGTATGTTAAGCATAAAAATCTTATAGCATTATCGCTTATATTAAAAGAATATGCTGAAAAGAGAGTAAAAGAATTGAAGCTGGCATTATAACTAACTAAGTTACTAGCGATTAGTTGTGCATTTCTACAAATCACTATGTGCTTTATAGCAAAAGCGATAGAGGTAAATAAGCTTTTATAAAATTCATATTATAAGAAGTTTTTTGTGCAGTCTATTACAAAGCAAATCAAAAGTCCTACGAGTATGAGTGTGTATTTGTCTGCAATTGCTGCTCAATGAATATTTAGGCGACTGTGATATATTACTCTATTAAGGCGGCAACTTTTATTTCGCGCGGATTAAGAACCAGCACGCGAACATTTATGCCTTTGATTTCATGGCTCACTGCGGACTGGCAAATTTTCTTGTTCGATACCGCACGGCGCGCCACGGCCAGTTTATAGCCGCATTCAGCGATAAATGACTAGCATACGATGCTTAAAAGGGCGAAATTTTAAAATTTTAGTAAGCACTTCGAGCGATTTCATGCGATCTAAATTATGAGCTAAATTTTACGACTAGCGGCGTTAAATTTAGCCGCGTAAAGCGTCACGATAAAACTGCAGCGTAAAATTTAAAATCCTACAAATATTACAGATCAAGCGCCGTGCCTTAAAATTTCAGGGTATAATTACGAAGCAAATTTACAAAATTTAACCGAAGGAGAGACCATGAAAAAATTTCGCTCATTGCTGCTGTGTGCGGCGGCGGCTGCGACTTTGAGCGCCCAGGGTGAGGATAAAGTGGAAAAAATCACTTCGATCGACATCTATATTTCGCCGTTTTATTCGGCTAAAGAGGGTAAGCCCGAATATGTGCATGTTTACGAGCCGATTGACGATCTGTTGATGAAAAACGACGTGCCGAGCCTGAAAAAAGCGATCAAAATCATCGAGGACGCCCCGGATATGGTCGCTCCGACCACGCTGATGACGGTCGCTGCGCGCGCTTATGATCTAGGGCTTAAGGACGACGCGGTGTTTTGGTTCTACGCGGGCAAAAATCGATTCCTAACCTTCGCTCGCGTCATCGACATCAAGGACGAGATGTTTCGTGAGACCGAGTCTGCGAACGCGGTGTTTTTACAGCTAGTCGGCAACGTGGTAAATCCATACGCATTCTGCGATCTCGCTAAACAGCGCGATGCGGCGGCACGCACCAGGGACTGGGTCAAGGCACACCCGTATAAAGCGATATTTGATGAGAAATTTCCGTCTCACTTCGCAGATCGTGCCGCCGCGCTCAAGGCAGCCGAGGAAAAAATGGATGCCGCGCTGCTTAGGCAGGACGAGTTTTTCGCAGACCCCGCTAAAAAGGCGGACTTCCTAGCCAAGCGCAAAGCAAATAACGCAGATAAGCACTTCTGCGATTAGTATCGCTTAATCAGCGGTACTTTTGAAAAATCGCCATTATTTGAAATTTTGAGCTGTCAAAAATTTAGCGCCGCATTTTATCTCTTCAAGCGAATCTGCGCGTGAATTTAAAATTTTATTACGTAGAATTTTATCACTAATGGCACGCAGTGAAGCTTTGATATAAATCAGCTCTAGATCTGTTTAAAATTTAGCAGAAACTCGCACGCAATTCTATTTCGCATAAATTCTATCAACAACTAACAGAAAATCAGATCTAAATATTGCTAAAATTCCAGCCGTTTGGCGACGTAAAATTCCACCGCTACCGCCTAAAAATCGAAGTTTTTTAAATTTAGCCGCGCGGCGAAATTTTATCCGTTTTTATATACGAACGTTATATAATTATCAAAATTTTTTCCAAGGAGAGAGGATGAAAAAGCTCACTACGATACTTGCGCTGCTCTGTGCGGCGGCGTTTGCCAAGGAGTATGAGTATATGGTGCAAAGCATGAGCTACAGCTCACTCGGACAGCGCAAGGAGAGCACGCATCTAAGCTACGATGCGGCGGCGCGCAAGCTAGAGCAGATAAGAGATACGAACTCCTCGGACGGCCTGGGCTCTAGCTACAAAGAGATCAGCTACTTTGACGAAAAGGGGGATATGGTTAAATTTGAAGTATTTGGCCTCGATCTTAAAAGCGGCAAGTGGAAAAAAATAGAAGACTACACGGAAAGCGTCAAAGACGGCGTCACGACGCGCGAAACGAATTCGATAGCGGATGACGGCACGCGCAATGCGAGTAAAACCGTCTCCAGCTACGACGGTAACGCGACCGAAGATGTGCGATATAAGTTTGTAAAGGGCAAATGGCAAAAAGAGAGCATGAACAGATCCGTAAAAAACGCGTGGGATAAGGAGGAGCTTACGATAAGCTTCAAATGGGACGGCAAGAGTTGGCAGCCCAAAGATAAGACCGAAATTTTTTACGACACCGCAGGAGAGATGAGCGGATACGTGAGCTACGAGTTTGTAAACGGCGCGTGGCAAAACAGCGAGCGAGAGATGCTTAACGGCGATCGAAACGGCAGCTACGAGCAGATCCGCAGCACTTTCCAAAACGGCGCGTGGCAAAACGCGACGATGAGTAAGCATGAGCTTGACGCCGCAAAGGGCGAGGGGGTCGTTACGAGCTTCATCTGGAACGACGAGAAGGGCGCGTGGGATAATATGAGCAAACAGACCGTTATCAAGAAGGGGGTGGATCTTAATATGACCTCGTATCTGTGGGACGAGCGACTTAAAGAGTGGGTCAAAAGCTACTCAAACGGCGAAATTTACGATAAATCGGGCGAGCGACTGCTCGAGCAAAGCTACGAATCAAATTCCAGCAGCGGCAAATACGTCTATAGCTACGACGAGCACGGCAGCAATACCGCGATGGATATCTACAAGCTTGACGGCGGCGGCAAATGGGTGCAAACGGGGCGCTCGGAGGCTACTTACGATACCCAAATCCCATCGGACAGCGTGGGGCACGGAGCCGCGCTGATGATGTTTGAGATGCCTAGCACCTACGCGATAACGAGCTTTAAGGAATTTAAGCTTAAAGACGGCAAACCCGAGCTCATAACGGAGCAGACGTGGAAATATAAAAAGATAAAGTAGCGTTTGAAGATGCGCAGGTAGAATTTCGCGGCTAAATTTTACCTGCGCGGCCTTGCGCAAATGTCGCGGTTAGATTTAGCAGGCGCGGCGTCGCGTTTAAATTTGACGGACGCGGCGACACGCAGGCTTTGCGGTTAAATTTAGCGGACGTAGTATAGATTAAAAATTTAGAAAATAAAAGGAGCGGTCATGAGAGGTGTTTTTAAAATTTCGCCCGAGGGTGCGGCAGATTTTGCGGCGGTAAATTTAAAGGCGCGAGCGATTATTTTGGCGGACGCTTTTGGGGCGCAGACGGCAGTTTCGGCAGACAAGCTTCGGGCGCGAGCGGCAGTTTTAGCAGGCTCCATTTTGGCGGCGACGTTAGTTCTCGCGATGCCTGCGGGTGCGACCGAGGCGGCAGCGAAACACGCGGCGGCGGATAAAATTTGCCTGCAAAAGACGAGTTATAAGACAGAGGGCGGCGCCGTGCCGCGCTACGAATATGAAGTGAGCCAAAACTACGACGCCAAAACCCGCCGCCTAGAAAAAATCTACAAAAAGAGTGGCGAAGAGGGGGTGTTCGTATCTAAAAGCTTTAGCAAATTTGATGAAAGCGGCGAGCACGAGATCGAAAATGTCGAATACAATTGGGACGCAGATACAAACAAATTGCGCGAAACGGCGATGAGCAAGCAGGAGATCGCAAAGGACGGCTCGAAAATTTATTTCAGCCTGCAAAGCAAGGACGGCAAGCCATACGAGGGTGAAAAAGCCGTCGAAAAGCGCGAGGGCAAAACGGAAATTTTGCAAAATTTCACGCTAAAAAAGGGCAGATGGACGCCGACGCACCTTACAAAAAGGATTGTCGATGAAAACGATAGAAACAATTTCGTAGCGACCTATGAATGGAACGCCAAAGCGAAAAAATGGATGCCGTATGAAAAATCGATATATCACTACAACGACGACGTTTACGCAGGCTCCGAAGGCTACGCGTGGCGCGGCAAATGGGTGCCGCTTACAAAACATACCGTCTTTACGGCTGCGGACGGGACGCGCAGCGAGATAAATTTTATATGGAAGGACGGCACATGGCAGCGCGACGAAAAAGCCTTATACAAGATCGAGCCTAAGTATAGGCGCTTTAGCGAGCTAAGATCGCGCTGGGACGCCGCAAAAAACGAGTGGAGAGAGTACTACAAAAACGTGCACGAGGAGACCGAGGAAGGCAGGCCTCTACGCGAGCAAACTGCGCTTTGGCGCGAGGAGTCGCAGCGCTGGGAGGTCGTGTTTGAAAACGAGTTTAGCTACGACGCGCGCGGCAACGTGATAAAAAATCGCGGGGCTTCCGATGGCAAGCAGTACGAGTATATCTACGACTACGACGAGGCGGGCAACAACATCTCGATCATCCTGCGCGAGCCTGATAAGAACGGCAAATGGCACGAGACGCAAAGGACGCAAAACGTCTTTGAGCCTGAAATTTTAGCGCACGACGTCCTGGATCGCGGCTTCATCGGCGACTACATAGCCGCGGGCGAAAACGCGATCAAAAGCAGCAAGCAGTATTTTCTAAAAGACGGCGAGTTTAAGCTAAACGAAACTCGCGAGTGGGTTTACGGCAAATGCGAGCCGCAATAAAATTTAGAAAAGCCTCATGAACGAGCCTTATATCGTTAAAATTTCAGATAGCGACGCGATGATGTTCGGCTGCGAAGCGGACGAGCGGGTGCGCGAATTTGCCGCTAAATTTGACGGCTGGGAGTACGAAAGCGAGTTTGAGCGGACCAGCTATCTGCTCGGCACGGACGTTTTTATCGAGGTCGCGAGCGAGGAGAGTTTAAATGAAGGCGCTTTGCGCGCTCAAATTCCAAACGAAAAGGCTTTGGACGCCGACGGCGGCACGACGTTTTTGAGCCTGCGCGAGTGGGACGGCAAGGAACACTGGCGGGTTCGCGCGAGCGGTGAAATTTTACGCGCCATCAGCGAGGATGAGGACGGCGGCGCGGCGTATCTGCTCCTTAGCCCGCGACATATCGCCGCAGAGGAGTTGCGAGGCGCCTTTGCGGACAAGCCGCCGCAGGAATTTGCGAGCATTATCGAGGCTTTGGAAGCCAAATACGATTGCAAAGACCGAATACTCTGCTACATCGTTTGCTATTTTACGCCAAAGGGCAAAGAGGGGATGCGGGCGGACTTCGGCGTGCAAATTTAAAGCGCGGCGGATTAAATTTAAAATTTGCCTGCGTAGCCCGCTTGCGCCGAATAGCGAGAGTTTGATCTTGCGTGCAAAACCTGCGCCGTATGGGCGCAAGTGAAATTTATAAATTTCTAGCGACGAAATTTAAAGCGCCGCGATGAGCGAAATGGGAGTCAGAATGATAAAATCCATAAAATTTAGGGGCGAAAGTATCGAGGAGCTGGAGGTTTGGTATTACGCTCCAAAGCACGAATGTAGCGCGGCGGAGTTCGCGCAGCAGTGCGACAAGCTCGTGCGCGCGGACTTTGGGCTCGCCTCCCTTTACGAGATAAAATTTGAAAAATTTACGCCAAGCAAGCCCGATGATTTTATGAAGGAGCGGATAGCGGCTGCTTTGAGCGCGGCGGCTCTATCAGGCTAGCCTCAAAATTTTGCAATGGGCAGCGAGAACGACTGGGACTGGCAGGAGTGCTCGTTTGAGGCGAGCGGACAGCGATTTTTACGCATCTGGGCGACATCGGCTTGATAAATTTAGTCCCGCTAGCGGGCTTTGAGGCGAAGTGCGAGTTTTTAAAATTTAAAGTTTCAAGCGGCGCATACCGTCGCGCCGAAACGCATTTCATCAAGCCCTAAATTTTAAAATTTCAGTCGCGAGCTTTCGGATTTTAAAATTTAAACAGCGCTGGGCTTTGAGGTGTAGCGCGAATTTTGCGGCGCGGTAAAATAGCAGCGCAAACGATAAAAAACGGCGCTCGCTAAGTAGAATTTTTTATAAAAGTTGAATGCGGCGCGCCGTATTTAGGACGCAAAAAGCTTAAACGGGCTTATGAAGTAAATTTCGATCTAAATTTAGGCGAGGTGCCAAAAATTTTAAAATTTAAACGCAAGGAGTGAAAAATGGATGTTTTGCAGAGTTTCGGGCGAGAGTATGTGCGGCAGCTCAGAGACGGGTGGCTGGCGTGGTTGGATGCGGTCGTAAGCGGGCGGATGAAAGGAGCGCGGTGCGAGCGACTGTATGCATCAATAGCGGAGTTTTCGCCGCAGCAAAGGGAGGCGCTAAGGACGCTTTGCGCGCATCTTACCGATCACGTCCTGCATGAGACGCTAAGCTTTTTCGAGCAAAGCGAGCGCTGGCGGCTTGCGGACGAGGCGGGTGAAAATCTAGCCGAGCTCTCGGACGGGCTTTGCGGCGAGCTCTACGGCGAGGACGGCTGGATCGAAAAATTTAGCGGCTATCCCGCAAGCCTAAAATAATGCCCTACGGATTACGTGCCTGAGCGCCCTGCTCTGAGCCAAAATTTATTTGAAGGGAAGATATGAAAAACCTATTTCTAGCCGCGTTTGCGGCATTAGCGCTTAGCGGCTGCGCGGGCTTAAAATGCGGTGCAAAAGACGGGCGAGACGTCGCCGAGATCGACGTGCCCGAAGATGGCTGGACGAGATACCTAGGCACCGACGGCGAGATCAAGGAGGTCGCATTTTTCACGGCGTTTTTCTCCAAACAGTTCCACCCGCACCCAAAAGATGGCGAAAAGATCGGCTTCGTGCTTACCAAAAAGAGCGGCGAACGCATACCGATAAGGCTCGGCAATATGTATAAGGCGGCAGACGGCGCATTCGCGCTCGCGGATCTCGACGCGGAAGCTGGCGTATGGGGCGGAGCTCGGGAGCTACGAGGAGCAAAACGGGTGAAATTTTATAAATTTCAAGAGGGCAGCGTCAAAGTAACGGACTATGAGGCGCAAGGCAGGCTTTGCGAGGCGTTTTACGCAGACGAAAAGATACGCGTCAAAAGCGTGCTAAGCCGCCGCACGAGCAAGGCTGGCGGGGCTAGCGGCGAAATTTCTACCGTACAGACGCAGGGGGAAATATCGCGCGACGTCGCCGAAATTTTAAACTCGCGCGAAAAACCCTCGCCGCAAAGCTCTAGCAAAAATTTAGCAAACAAAAAGAGCGCCACGCAAAAAATCGAGGGCGAGGCGCTAAAATCAGAGACGGAGGCGCTAAAAAATATCATCTGTATTGTAGGCAAAAACGAAGTCGATTGAAATTTCAGTTTAATGAGTAAAAATTTCGCTAAAATTTTGAATAAAAATATCTTTTCAAGGAGCAAAAAATGAGAAAAAGCGTTTTATTTTTCCTATTGCCGCTGTTTTTGTTCGGCGGCGAGGCGCAAAAGCAGCTAAACGTCTTTCAGCTAACGCCGTCAAAGATGCCGCCGCAGCAGTTTAAGGTCGAAGCGATCTTTTCGAAAGAGATCAAAGCGGACTGCAACGACGCGTATCTGATCGGCGGCAAAATAGAACAAAAAGAGGGCTCGGACGGGCTGCTTTATTACGAGTTTAGCGGCGGCAACGAGCTTGCTCAAACGCTGATGCTGTGCGACGGCAAGAAGCAAAAGAAGCGGATCTATTACGAGCTCACGCATCCATTCGCCTACGACGGCGGCGAAATTAGAATTTTGGCGCCCAAAGACGTCAAGGTCGAGCTTAGAATTTACGAGCTCGTAGAGAGCAAAGAGCCCAAAATCCGCAAGATGAAATAATTTCGCAAGAAGCGCGGCGGACCGAGCTTATGCGCGGCGGAATTTCCGCCGCGCAATGGATCTTTCATCGCGCAATGGTTTTGCGCGTAGGCGAGATAAATTTTACGGCGAAGAATGGAATTTCGGCATCGATGGGTCGTTTAGTTAAAATTTCAGTATAATTTCGCAAAAACAAGGAGAGAGCATGTCAGAGAGAATTTTTGAAAGCCTAAAAGAGCTTTTGACGCAGCAGGGGGCGCGCTTCCGCGTCGTAGCTCACGAAAGCGCGGGCACATCCGCCGAGGTCGCCAAAATCCGCGGCACGCAGCTGGGGCAAGGCGCAAAGGCGCTGGTTTGCACGATCAAGGGCTTTAAGGACGGGCAAATTTCTTTCGCGCAAAATTTAAATTTAGTAAGCGCCGATGACGCACAAAATCTCGACGTCTCCGCCATTGCGAGCGCTCAAGGCTGCGAAAACGGCGCCTGCGCGGGAAATTTAACTTTAACCGCCGATCAAATTTGCGCAAACGTGCCGCAGCAGCTGAAGCTTCCTAGCGACAAACCCGCGGGCAGAAACGGCAGGATCTACGTCCTAGCGGTCTTCGCAGCCGATCACAAAACAGATCTAAAGCGCCTGGCGCAGGGGCTCGGCGGCACGAAAGCATCGCTCGTAAGCCCCGATGAAGTGGGCGATCTCACGGACTGCGTCATCGGCTCGGTGCCGCCGTTTAGCTTCCACGACAAACTGCTGCTAATTGCCGATCCGTCGCTGTTCGGACGCTTTGAAGAGATCGCTTTCAACGCGGGCCTGCTTGATCACTCGATCATTCTAAACGCGCAGGATTACGCGCGCATAGCAGCTCCGCGCATCGTTAGCTTCACCGAAGAGGCTACGAAAGGCGAATAGCCACGTATCGTCCGTTTCACGTAAGAACAAGAGGAATCGGATTAAATTAGCCCAAAAGCAAGGGCAGAAAAAGACAGTGCGAGAGTGGTTGTAAAAAGGGCGCTTTGATTTTTGATC
>CAURFS010000065.1:0-9351 GCA_963523845.1 uncultured Campylobacter sp.
GCCCCTAAGAGCGCGTAGATCAGAATCCATTTTTTGCGCCCGCTTTGCAGCGAGCATGTGCGCGGTCTTTTGAAAAAGAAAAATGCCGAGAGCGCGAAGCAAAAAAGCGCTAACGCAGAAAGTGGTGCACGGTAGTTACCGAAAGCCTCCGCGCCCGAAAAAATGGAAAAGCTCGCGCCGAAAATCAAAAATAAAAGCGCAGGCAGGCAACAAAACGTCGCCGCGACCGCGCTAAAAATCGCGGCGAATATCAGCCACAGACTGCGCGCGCTGAAGTGATTTTTGCCAGGATCTTCTCGCTTTTGCGCTGGGGTTTCTTGCGCGGAATTTTCTAGTTCGGTTTTCAAATTTTACCTTTCAGTATAGGTATTGCCGTGCCGCCGCTAGTCCAGCACGCGAAATTTACTCGCAAATCCGCCGCAAAATTTCGCGCAAAGAGGCGAAATTTTAAATTCTGCAAGCCGTAAATTTCAGAATTTTGCGCGCCGAAAAATTTCAAAATTTTATTCATCTTGGAATTTTAAAATTTCGCCGCTCACAAAATTCTAAAAAATTTTAAAATTCCACGCCAAATAAAGCGCGGAATTTTTTTCCAATGCAGACTCGGCAGCACGTAGATTAGGCGCGCTTTTACACATCCGCCCAAAGTCGTCTAGCGGGAAGCCTCTCTTGTATACCTACTCAAAAAGCTCAAGTAGTCCGACGTGCCGCATAGCAAAACGCGAGCCGCTACAGCTCTTTCGATCTGTAATCGTAGCTAAATTCTTTCGGCGAGTAGTAATTTAGCGTGTTGCCGTCCACTTCGCCGTAAGGATAGCCGAAATTATTGATCGGAAACTGCGCCGGGCGCGGGCTTAGCGTAAAGTCTCTGCCGTAGTTAAAGCCGATCCAGCACATCTCCCAGTTGCCGAATAAATACTCGCGAATTTTAGCGAGCTTGCTGTCGTCATTGCTTAGCTTCTCGCCCAGCCGCACTTTCGTAACATCTGCGGGATCGACGGGGATCCAGCCGTGGCCTTTTAGGTAAAATTCCGCCCTGCAGTGCTGCGCGCCCGAGATATGGCTGACGCCGTCTTTAGGCGCGGCGCCCATTTGAGCGCTAAATCTCGACGCGCCTACGCGGATGCCAAACATCTCTCTTGCGGCGATGCCCTGCGCGCGGCAAAGTGCAACGAAAACGCTATTTATGTCGGTGCATTTACCACTTAACTTGCCGCTGCTTAAAATTTGCTTCACGTCCCCTAGCCCGCAGCCTAGCACGCTATTATCGCGCTGCATAGTGTTTGCCACCCACGTATAAATCGCGCGCGCCTTTTCCAGATCGCCCTTTATGCCGCCTGCGATCTCGTCTGATTTTTGCTTAACGACGCCGTCGATTTGAATCTGCGTGCTAGGCTCTAAAAACTTCGCTACCTCTGGGTTAAGCTTTTCGTTCGGATTAAATTTTACCTTGCTAAAATCGGTGTTGCGCTCAAAGGTCTCGACGCTAAATTTAATGTTTAGCGTGGGCTTTGCCACCCCGACGTAGCCGGCGTAAAGAGTCGGAATTTCGCCATAGTCCACGGACGGATCGTTAAAATTACCGTCGAATTTTACGTAGCTTACCTTTTGATACTCCGTGTTTAAAGGAAGCGGTATCCAAATCCGCGTCTGCTTACCCTCCTCCAAAATTTCGTGATTTAGCGATAGCCCGAAAGCTCTCTTTTTGCCAATGGCTTTTTCCCCGCCCAAAATGGTACTCGGAGTTGCCATAACAGCGCCTAAAATCGCAGTGTTTCTTAAAAAATCGCGTCTTTGCATGAAATGCCTTCAAAATAAAATGGCTAAGCCTTAGCCCTAATTACGCGTGGATTTTAGCCTTTTGCGGCTTTGAAATCGCTAAATTTTAAAATTCCGCAAGCCGTAAATTTCGAAATTTTATGTATCGAAAAAATTTTAAAATTTCGCCCGCTTTAAAATTTTAGAATTCCAACTGCCGCAAATTTTAAAATTTTATCCGTTTTAAAATTTCAAAATTTCGCCCAAAGACACAACGCGAAATTTCGCCAAAGCGGGCGTGATAGCCCGCAAACTAGGCGCCAGGCAGTATGTATCGGGCGGCGTAGGCAAAACCACGCAAAAGCGCCGCTGTCGCAAAAGCCAAGCGTGCGTTTCGATGAAACGGTTGAGCTTCGACGAATCGCGGTAGCTTAGCTTAAGCAAAATGCGGCGGTAAAATGCAAGCCACTAGAGGATTAAATTTCGCGCGAAAAATACTCGTAGATAAAATTTTTAGGCGAGTATGGATCTTTCGGCGTGCCGCCCACTTCGCAATACGGATGCGAAAAAATTTCAATCGGGACATGCGCCGGGCGCGGATTTAGCACGATTTCGCTAGCGTAGTTAAAGCCCAGCCAGCACGGCTCCCAGTTACCGAAAAGATATTCGCGCACCCGCGCCAGCTTAGAATCATCCTCGCTTAAGCCTTCGCCGAGTCGCACCTTTGTAACGTCCGCGGGATCGACCGGGATCCAGCCATAGCCTTTTAGATAAAATTCCGCTCTGCAATGCTGCGCACCGGAAATTTCAAGCGCACCACCGCTTAAGGCGCCCATGACGCCCATTTCAGGCGAAAATTTCTGCGCTGCGCCCGTGCGGATGCCGTAAATAGCGCGCGCAGGAATGCCTGCTGCCCTGCAGAGCGCGACGAACACGCTATTTATATCGGCGCATTTGCCGCTTAGCTTGCCGCTGCTTAAAATCGCCGCCGCATCGCCGCTGCCGCATGCGATCACGCTATTATCGCGGCTCATATTTTTTGCGACCCACTCGTAGATCGCGCGCGCCTTTTCCAGATCGCCTTTAAGCGAGCCGGTGATCTCGTCTGATTTTTGTTTTGCAGCGCCTTCTACTGGAATTAGCTTTGATGGCTTTAAAAACTCCTCGATTTCAGGGCTCAAGCGCTCATTTTCATTAAAGCTTACCTTGCTAAAATCGGTGTTTCGCTCCGAAATTTCAATATCGAAGCTAAGCTCAAAATAATCGTCGTCTTCGCCTACGACACCTTGCTCGCCGTATTTGCCGACGCCCGCTCTTGCCTCTTTATCGGGTGCGAAGCGCGCGTAGTACGTGCTTATATGATCTCCGCAGATAGCCGACTCTTGTGCATTTGAGCGAGCATGATATTCGCCAAGCAACCTCTGATACGGCTCTTGCAGCACTAACGGCAGCCAAAGCCGCACCTCTGCACCACCACTTGAAATTTCGTGATTAAATCTGAGACTAAATTTTCTCGTTTTTGCTTCTTGCATTTTTTGCTCCTTTGCTTGAATTGCAAGTCGATTTTATCTCTTTGCGCCTTAAAATGGATAAAATTTTATGTTAAAATGGCGCTAAATTTTGAAATTTTAGGATTAAAATGGATCTGCAAAAAATCAGAGACGAGAACTTTAAAAAGCTGCAAAGCAGGCAAAACCGCGAAATTTTAAGCGCAATCGAGGCACTGCAAATAGGCGAGTGCGAGTGCGAGTGCGGCGATGTCGTGCGGGCGGGCTTTAACGCAAGCGTGGAGCAAAGAGATGAAATTTTACGTATCGCGCGGGCGCTAAAGCCGTGGCGCAAAGGGCCTTTTGCGCTGAATGATCTTTTTATCGACGCCGAGTGGCGAAGCTTCGTGAAATTTAACCTGCTGCGGCCGTTTTTAAATCTGAGCGGCAAAACCGTCGCCGACGTGGGCTGCAACAACGGCTACTATATGTTTCGCGCAAGCGAGCTAGCGCCTGCGCGGCTAGTGGGGTTTGACCCGAGCGCGCTATTTTATCTGCAGTTTCGCTTCATCGAGAAATTCCTCCGCAGCGGCGCGAAATTCGAGCTTTTGGGCGTGGAGCATCTGCCATTTTACGAGCACAAATTCGATACGCTATTCTGCCTCGGCGTTATCTATCACCGCAGCGATCCCGTAAAGATGCTAAAAGATCTACGCGCCTCGCTAAATGCGGGCGGCGAGGTGCTTTTAGACACGATGTATATAGAAGGAGCGGGCGATTTCGCGCTGTGCCCGAAAAACAGCTACTCAAAAATTTCAAATATCTACTTCGTCCCGACCGTCGGCGCGCTTCAGAATTGGTGCGAGAGAGCGAAATTTAGAGATTTTGAAATTTTGGCTCAAAAGCCCACGGATGCTAGCGAGCAGCGCAAAACGGAGTGGATCGACGGGCAGAGCTTGGAAAATTTCCTAGACCCGCTCGACGGCTCGCGCACGATCGAGGGCTACCCCGCCCCGAGGCGTATCTACGTGCGGCTTCGGGCGTGATGCGCGCCTTTGAAACATCTTTCGTGTACCCTTGCACCGATATGAAATGAGATCCGTGCCTTTAAAAACGCGTAAAATTTTATCGAATTTATCGGCTCGCGGGGAAAATTTTACATTCGGCGGGATGTGAAATTTAGCTAAAATTTGGCGGGCCCCAAATTGGATTAGATCACATTGTAACGGCCAGGATCGGTACGGCAGCGCAAATTTTAAATTTCGTCTTTTGCGTTACGTTTTACACGCGCGACGGCACAAATTTTAAATTTTACTTTTGCGCTACGCTTTGCGTCTTGCACGCGCGGCGCGGAATTTTATTAAATTTAATCAAGCGGCGGTAGATTTTAAAAATTTTATCTGCGCAGCGCACGTTAATGCGCACACAGTGCGAACGCGGCGCATAATTTAACGCCCGCGACCGTAAATTAAGCGGCAAATTTCGGCGCCTGCAATGTGAGCAAAGCGGCACAAATTCTAGCGCCCGCGAACAAAGCGGTATAAATTTTTCGGCGCCGAGCAGCTTCACACCGCTTCACACCGCTTCACACCGCTTCACACCGCTTCACCGCTTATTGTGCGGCGAAACGCAGTTAAATTTAAACTATCAACGCTCAAAAAGCTGCAAAAAATATTTTAAATTTTGCCTCTCGGCCGCTAGACTAGTATTTGCTCCGTGCCCAGGATAGAGCGTAAAATCACCCTTTATCTGCAAAATTTTATGCAAAGACTCTCTCATCTGCGCGCCGCTTGAAAAGGGAAAATCCCACCTGCCGATAGAGCCTTTGAATATTACGTCGCCGCTAAAAATCACGCCGCCTACTTCGATCATACAGCTGCCCGGCGTATGTCCGGCAAAGAGGCTAAATTTAACGTTAAAGCCCGCTATTTCAAGGCTTTGCTCCTGCCCTTTTATGAGCACGTCCGCCTCTATGGATTCTGGCATTGCCTCAAAAGGATCCGCCCGTAGCATAAAGGCGTCGCTTTCGTGGATATAAATTTTAGCGCCCATTCTTTGTAGCTTCGCGTCGTCGTAAACATGATCGAAATGCCCGTGCGTATTCAAAACCGCGGCGATCTTTCCCGTATTTTGCATCACCCAATCAAAACTGCCCTGCCCTGGATCGATCACCAAATCGCCCTGCTCGCCCTTTAGAATGTAGCAATTCGTCACGTATTCGCCGAAAGCTTTTTTTAAAATTTGCATTTAAATCCTCCTTTTAAGCTTAAATTAAAGCCGTAATTTAGCCAAAAATAGTTAAAATTCGCGCAATTTAACGTAAAATTTTAAGGCTAAATATTATGTTCTTGGACGATTTGCTGCCGCAACTGACCGATTTTTTATCGGAGAGACTCGATGAAACGGGTGCGGACGCCTTTGTAGTGGGTATCAGCGGTGGGCTTGACAGCGCCGTGGTTTCTGCGCTTTGTGCGCTTACCGAGATCCCCACTTACGGGCTTATCCTGCCTAGCGCGGGTTCAAATTTAGAAAATATGGCAGACGCGATCTTTCACTGCGAATCCTTTAATATCCCCTACGAGATCAAAGAGATCGCGCCGTTTGTAGAAAATTTTACCGCTTTAAATCCCGGCGCAAGCGCTCTTCGCATCGGAAATTTCGCCGCGCGCGTGAGAATGAGCTTACTTTATGATTACAGCGCGCAAAAACGCGGAGTAGTCGTAGGCACGAGCAATCTTAGCGAGAGGATGCTCGGCTACGGCACGATTTACGGAGATTTAGCCTGCGCGTTTAATCCGATCGGCGAAATTTTAAAAACCGATCTGTTTAAATTTGCAAAAATTTTATGCATAGACGATGCGATCATAAAAAAAGCTCCCAGCGCCGATCTATGGGAAAATCAAAGCGACGAACGTGAGCTTGGATACAGCTACGAGATTTTAGATAGTGTGCTAAGAGATATTTTTTCGCACGAAACGCTGCGGACGAAATTTCGCTCAGGCGAGCAAATAACCTCAAACGATCTAAAATATCTGCAAAACTCGCACCACAATCAAGAGCTGGTGAAATTTATCGTCCGTAGAATTCTTAAAAATAATTTTAAGCTTCGCGCGCCCGCGGTCGCCCGCATAGAGCCCGCGCACTAAGGAGAGATTTATGAAAGAGATACCGTTTTATAAGGCTCAAATCGATAAAAAAGAGGAAGACTTAATTAAAAGCGCCCTCTACAACAGCGATATAAGATATAGCGAAATTTTTGAAGAGGATATTTGTAAATATTTCGGCGTAAAGCACGCCGTATCTACCACGAGCGGCACGACGGCGCTGCATCTGGCGCTTTGCGCGATGGATATTAAGCGCGGAGATAAAATTTTATGCTCCGTAAATTCCTTCCCTAACGTCGCCGAAGTGATCCGCCACTTCGACGCAGAGCCCGTTTTCGTAGATATCGATCCGATAAGCTTTAACATTACGAGCGAAAGCCTTGCTCGCACGATAGATCAAAACCGCCACAAGAAGCTAAAATGCGCTTTCATCTCGCACATCGCGGGGCTTGCTGCGGATATAGACGCCATCAGCGAGGTCGCCAAAAGCGAAAATATCATCCTCATCGACGATGCGTGCCGCGCTATGGGCGCTACCTATAAGGGCGCAAAAATCGGAGCGCTTAAAAGCTCGCTCATATCGTGCTTTCAGATCAATCCTCAAGCGCAAGACGCGATCTCTACGGCGGGCTTTTTCGTCACGAACGATGATGAGATCGCAAGCTCCGCGCAAATTTTAAGAAACGGCGGCATCGTAGGAGACGCCTTTTACAAAGACGGCAATATGTCCTTTACCTACGACGTCGATCGCATCGGTCAAAAATACGATCTTAACGCCATAAATTCCGCCTACGCCATCGCCCAGTTTGAAAAAACCGACGCCTTTATAAAGCGCCGCAAGCAGATCGCCGCAGCCTACCGCGAACAGCTCGCAAACTGCCCGCACGTGACGCTTCCAAGCGACAGCGAGGAGCATATCTATACTCAGTTCATCGTAAAGATCGACAAAAACCGCGACGATTTCGCCAAGGCGCTGATATCGCGCGGAGTGAGCGTTTCGCTGCACTATGTGCCGGTGCATCTGCTAAGCTACTACAAAAGCAAATATAATTACAAGGTCAATGACTTTCCGAATGCGCTTAAAAACTATCAGCAAATTTTATCCCTGCCGATCTACACGGCGCTTAGCGACGACGATGTGAGCTATATCTGCGAGCAGATCAAAGAGATAGCGCAAAATCGTGTTTAAACTCCTAATCGAGCGAAACCTATACGATCCGAGCCCCGCGTGGCTTGCGCTAGGGGTGATTTTAGCGCCGTTATCGCTACTTTATACGCTGATCGTCTGCCTAAAAAAGCTCTTTGCTAAGCCGCAAAAATTTAAAATTCCAATAATCAGCGTCGGAAATTTAACCCTTGGCGGTAGCGGTAAAACCCCGCTGGTGCGGGCGCTTTTTAAAGAATTTAACGGGGGGCTCAAAACATGCATCATCCTTCGCGGATACGGGCGCAAAAGTAGAGGCTTGCTCGAAGTAGCGCTCGGCGGACGGATACTTTGCGATGTGCGGCAAAGCGGAGATGAGGCGATGGAATACGCGCTGTTTTTGCGCGGCGCAAACGTGATCGTCAGCGAAGATCGCGCTGCAGGGATTTTGCGCGCGCAAACTCTCGGCTTTGAGCTGGTGATCTTAGATGACGGATTTTCTAAATTTAATATCTCTAAATTTGATATCTTGCTGCGCCCGCAAAGCGCGCCGAAGCTGCCCTTTTGCCTGCCGTTCGCCGCGTATCGCTACCCGCCGTTTTTTTATAAATTTGCAGATTTCATACCCGCGCAAAGCGACATTTCGCAGGGCTTTAAGATCATTTCGGCGGCGGATCTGCAAGGCGCGCTAAACGGCACGGATAAAATTTCAAATTCCGCCGCGGATAAAATTTCGGATTTAAATTTAAAAACCGCCGCAGATGAAATTTCAAATTTAAATCCAGGCGCCGCGAATAAAATTTTAAATTCCAAAGAGGCTGGTTTTGAAAAATCCCGCACGATCTTAATCAGCGCTATCGCCAAACCTTGGCGCTTGCAAGAGTTTTTGCCGCTCGCAAAAGCCCACGCATTTTTCCCCGACCATTATGATTTCAAAAAAGAGCAGATTTTAGAGCTGCTAAAGCGCGAGGACGCGGAGCATATCCTATGCACGGCGAAAGATTATGTGAAATTAAGGGATTTGAGCGCGGAAATTTCGGTGATTTTGTTAAATTTGAAGCTAAGCGAAAACTTTATCCGCAAAATTCAAAACTACATAAACCAAGCTATGATAAAATAAGGTTTTTAAAGGAATTTTATGATAAAAAAGAGCAAAACCGCCGAAGTCATCATCTCCGCGTTGCCCTATATCCGTAAATTTAGAGATAAAATTTTCGTCGTCAAATACGGCGGCGCAGCGCAAACCGACGATACGCTCAAGCTTGATTTTGCCCGCGATATCGTGCTTTTGCATATGGTCGGCATCAAGATCATCGTCGTGCATGGCGGCGGCAAAAAGATCAATCAGATCCTGGATAAGATCGGCGTGCAGAGCGAGTTTTGCGACGGACTTCGCGTAACGAATAAAGACGCTATCGAAATTACCGAAATGGTACTAAGCGGCGCGGTAAATAAAGAGATCACGGCGCTTTTGAACCAAAACGGCGCGCCAGCGATCGGTATCAGCGGCAAGGACGGCGGGCTTTTGAGGGCAAAATTCCTCGATGAGAAAAAATACGGCTTCGTAGGCGAGATCACCGAGGTAAACACCAAGCTGATAAATGACCTGCTGCAAAAGGACTATCTGCCCGTGATCGCCCCGCTTGCGGGCGGCGAGGCGGACGAAAACGTGAGCTTTAATATCAACGCCGATCTCTGCGCCAGTAGGATCGCAGCTGCGCTAAAAGCGAGCAAGGCGATATTTTTAAGCGACATTGACGGAGTGCTTGATAAAGATGGAAATTTAATCAGCAAGCTTGATGCCACGCTCATTTCGAAGCTTAAAAATGACGGCACGATCGCAGGCGGCATGATCCCA
>CAURFS010000066.1:0-9112 GCA_963523845.1 uncultured Campylobacter sp.
GATCTAGTAAGCGGCGGCACGGATAACCATCTGATTTTAATGAGCTTTTTAAATAGAGATTTTAGCGGCAAGGACGCTAGCGCCGCGCTTGAAAATGCAGGCATCACGACGAATAAAAACACCGTACCGGGCGAGACGCGCAGCCCGTTCGTCACCAGCGGTATTCGCGTCGGCAGCCCCGCACTTACCGCGCGCGGCATGAAGGAGAAAGAATTTGAGTTTATCGGAAATAAAATCGCCGACGTACTAAGCGATATATCAAATTCTAAGCTTCAGGCGCAGGTCAAAGAGGAAGTGCGAGATTTGGCGCACCGCTTTATCCTCTACGACCGCGCGATGTATTAAATTTAATAAATTCGGGTAAGCTTACCCGAATTGTTTATTTTGTAAATTTTGCGTGGTAGAATTTACAAAATAAACAATAATCTTAGGAGAGAGTATGAACGACAAAAATTTCGATATGAGCAGCATAGACGATATAGTGATAAATAGCGGCAATGTCGATAAGAACGCGAATTTGAAAAAGGGTCTTACCGTCGCAGCCGGCGTCGTAGTTTTATTCTTAATAATTTTAATCATAATGAAGGCTATTAATAAAGACGATATTGATACTAACGCAGGTCTTACTATGCCTAGTGAAGAAGAGCTTGCCAAAGCGGAGCAAAAGCCTGCCGTGCAAGTTCAAAAACCCGAGCCTTCGCAGCCTGAGCCTGTAGAGGTGAAATCAGAACCCAATGCAGCATCTGCAGCTCCAACCAAAGTAGAGATAAAAACCCAAGAGCCTAATTCCGAAAGTAAGGTCGTCGCAAGCGCTCAGCCTGAAGCACAGAAAGTAGAAATCCAAAAGCCCGAAATCAAAGAAGAGCCAAAAAAATCCGAAGTTAAAATAGAAAGTAAAAAGATTGAGCCTAAAGACGAAGCTAAAAAACCTGAAAAAACTGACGTAAAAAAGTCCGAGCCTAAAAAAGAGTCTGCAAAAGACGAGATGAAAAAAGAACCTTCTAAAACCGAAATTAGAAAAGTCGAGCAAAAAGTTGAGCCTAAAAAAGAACCTGAAAAACAAGCAAAAACAGAAGTTAAAAAAGAACCTTCAAAAACGGAAGCTAAAAAGGAACATGCGAAAGCTGAAGCCAAGAAAGAGCCCGCTAAGCCCGAGCCTAAAAAAGAAGCTAGCAAGCCAGAGTCTAAAAGTGAGAGCGTAAAAGCTGGCGTTGCAGCAAAGAGCACAAGCACCAGCGTGGCAAACGGCAGTTATGTGCAGGTTTTCGCATCCAATGCCTACGATCCAAACGGATCTGATACCAAAAAAATCACCAAAAAAGGCTATAATCCGATCGCTCTGCAAACTCACGTCGGCAGCAAGAGCGTGACTAAAATTTTAGTCGGACCTTTCGAGGGCGAGGCGCTGCAAAAGGCGCTTAGCGATATGCGCAGCATCAATAGCGGAGCGTATATCTACCGAGTGAAATAGTGGACAGATTCGCGGTTTTCGGCAACCCGATCGCCCACTCTCTCTCGCCGCTACTTCATAATTACGCGATAAAATTTTTAGAGCTGGACGCCTACTACGGGCGAGTTTTGCTGCAGCGCGGCGAGGAGCTGCGAGCTAAATTTGAAACTTTAGGGCTTACGGGCGCGAACGTAACCGTGCCTTTTAAGCTCGACGCGCTCAAAGCCTGCGATGTCCTAAGCGAGGCGGCGCAAAGGATCGGCTCGGTAAATACGCTGGTGCTAAAAGGCAGTGCGCTGCACGGCTTTAACACCGACGCGCAGGGGTTTTTCTGCGCGATCTTGGATTTTGGCGAGATTCGCAACGCGCTTATTTTAGGCGCGGGCGGCACGACGCGGGCAATCGGCTACGTGCTAAGCAAAAACGGCGTGAAATTTGACATTCTAAACCGCAGCGTAAAAGATTTTGACTTCGGCTGCGAGGAATTTTTTACCTATGAAAATTTTAGATCCAAAGACTACGATCTTATCGTCAATGCCACCGGCGCGGGGCTCAAAGATGATGCGCTGCCTGCACCCGAGGGGGTAATAGATGAAATTTTATCCCGCGCAAAATTTGCTTTTGACGCTATCTACGGCAAGCAGACTCCGTTTTTGCAAGCAGCGCGCGCAAAAAATTTGCCTGCAAAAGACGGCAAAGAGATGCTGATAAATCAGGGCGCGCTTGCTTTCAATCTCTTTTTCGGTGGCAAATTCGACCTAGCAGAGATTGTAGCGCTGATGAGCCATGCTGCAAATTTACGCTAAATCGGCTCTTAGGCTTTTAATTATCCGCCCAGTCTAATGAAATGCTTTAAATTTTGCATCGAGTTAGTTATCCGTTCTTAAATTTCGTATAGTGTAGCTTTGGGCATTTAATTTTAAAATTCTTACGTTTGCTTTCAGCTGAGGCGCGTTAATTTGCCTACAAAAATTCTATTAAAAATCGCTACGAATTAGGCATAAAGATGCTTGGTAAAACCTCGCATATTTTTCTACTTGCTTCTTGATATGTTCTATTTTAAAATTTTATGACGAATCTAAACTAAAATTTTGTGCAGTTTAAATAAAATGCGATCGGTTGCGAATTATGCGGTAGAAACTTTATTTGAGCGTGGCGGCGCAAAACTCATTTATTAAAAAGATAAAAGTGCTACCAAAATTTCAAAATTTAAAGCTAAATTTTAATTAATTGTTATACAATAAAAAATATAAACTAATAATTGCTAAAGGCTAAAATTTGATGTTTTTCGGCAAAATTTTAAAATTTTACGCGCACGGATTTGCTTCGATGAAGCTTGGCAAAACGCTGTGGGCGGTGATTTTGATCAAGCTATTTATAATTTTTGTGCTACTGAAATTTTTCATTTTCGACGAAAACTTGGATTCTAAATTTAAAACTGATCAAGAAAAAATCGATTTCATCTATAAAAATTTGACTAAGGAGTAGGAATGCAAGAGCTTGCTAGCGTGGATTGGTCGAGGGCGCAGTTTGCGCTCACGGCACTTTATCACTTTCTTTTCGTGCCCCTAACGCTGGGGCTTAGCTTTATCGTGGCGTTTATGGAGAGCCTATATGTCGCGACCGGTAAGCAGGAGTGGCTCAAGATCACTAAATTTTGGCTGCGCCTTTTCGGTATAAATTTCGCCATCGGCGTCGCGACCGGCATCATAATGGAGTTTGAGTTCGGCACCAACTGGGCGAATTACAGCTGGTTCGTGGGCGATATCTTCGGCGCGCCGCTTGCGATCGAGGGCTTGCTCGCGTTTTTCTTAGAGGCTACCTTCTTTGCGGTAATGTTCTTCGGTTGGGACCGCGTAAGCAAGAAATTCCATCTTCTCTCGACCTGGCTCGTGGCGATCGGATCCAATTTAAGCGCGTATTGGATCTTAATCGCGAATGCTTGGATGCAAAACCCTGTTGGTACGAGCTTTAATCCAGATACGATGCGCAACGAGATGAGTAATTTTTTAGATATCGCGCTGTCTCACTTCGGAGTGGCTAAATTTTTACATACCGTTGGCGGCGGCTATATTACCGCGGCGCTTTTCGTGCTTGGAATTTCGGCGTTTTATATGCTAAAAAACAAAGACTTCGCGCTTGCTAAAAAAAGCTTCATCGTGGCGGCAAGCTTCGGTATGCTAAGCTCGCTTTTCGTGCTATTTAGCGGCGACGAGAGCGCCTATCAGGTCGCGCAAAAGCAGCCGATGAAGCTTGCGGCGATGGAGGGACTGTATAAAGGCGAAGTAAACGCGGGCATTGTCGCGGCGGGAGTTTTAAATCCGAGCAAAACCGCGGGAGACGATAAGGAGCCGTTTTTATTTGAGATCAAGGCGCCTTACGCGCTAGGGCTGATGGCTACGAGAGGGCTTGATAATTTCACGCCGGGCATCGATGATCTGGTATTTGGAAACGAAAAATTCGGCATCGAAGGCGCGGATAAAAAGATAGAAAAAGGCAAAATCGCCCTGCAAGCGCTAAAGGATTACAAAGTCGTCAAAGACGCCAATGATACCGCTGCAATGCAGCAGGCGCGCGAAATTTTATTCGGCAACCAAAATATGCAAAACCTAGGCTACGGCTACTTTGACGACGCGAAGCAGATCGTCCCTCCCGTGGCGCTTACCTTTTATAGCTTCCACGTGATGGTGGCTTTGGGAAGCTATTTTATCTTGCTATTTTTCGTGACGCTATTTTTGGCGATGCGAAAGAATCTCGCCGAATACAAGAAAATTCTATGGCTTTGCGTATTTAGCATCCCTCTGGGATATGTTGCGTGCGAGGCGGGCTGGATCGTAGCCGAAGTAGGGCGCCAGCCGTGGGCGATACAAGATCTCATGCCGGTGGGCGTCGCGGCTACTAGCCTGGCGGGGACGAACATAATGATCTCGTTTATGCTCTTTGCGGTTTTATTTACGGTTTTATTCATAGCCGAGATAAAGATCATGCTAAAACAGATAAAGATAGGATTTTAAGATGCACGAAATTTTTCAAATTTATTGGTGGTGCGTGGTTTCGCTTCTGGGCGGAATTTTGGTTTTTATGCTCTTCGTGCAGGGCGGTCAGACGCTGCTTTTTACGCTGGCGAAAAATGAGACCGAGAAGGATTTTATAATAAATTCCATCGGCAAGAAATGGGAGCTTACGTTTACTACGCTCGTTATGTTCGGCGGAGCGTGCTTTGCGGCGTTTCCGCTATTTTATGCGACCAGCTTCGGCGGGGCGTATTGGGCGTGGATGGCTCTGCTTTTTTGCTTCATAATCCAAGCCGTCGCTTACGAATACAGAAAAAAGCCCGATAATTTCTTGGGCGCTAAAACCTATGAAGCCTTTCTTTTCATAAACGGCTCGCTGGGCACGATCCTGCTTGGCATCATCGTCTCGACGCTTTTTAGCGGCAGCGAGTTTGCGCTGGGCGATAATAATTTTGTGCAGTGGAAAAACCCTGCTCGAGGGCTTGAAGCGCTAGCAAATCCGTTTAATTACATCTTGGGAGTTGCGCTATTTTTCTGCGCCAGAACGGGAGCGAGCTTATATTTGATGAATAATATCGCCGAGCCCGAAATGATCGCCAAGCTCAAAGCTTCGCTTAAATTTAACGCTAGCGCGTTTTTGGTTTTTTTCATCGCGTTTTTGGCGTGGGTTCTGCTAAAACAGGGCTATACAGTCGGCGCGGGCGGAGTCGTAAGTCTCGAGAGCTTTAAGTATCTGCATAACTACCTAAGCCTGCCTGCGGCGCTAATCTTGCTACTGCTGGGCGTCGTGCTGGCACTGGCGGGGATATTCAAAGGCGCATTTACAAGCAGCGTGCGCGGAGTATTTTCCTACGGCGTGGGCGTCGTATGTGCGGTAACGAGCGTATTTTTGATTCTGGGTCTAAACGACACGGCGTTTTATCCGTCAAATTTCGACCTGCAAAGCTCGCTTTCGATAAGTAACGCAAGCTCGAGCCTCTATACGCTTAAGACGATGTTTTATGTGTCGTTTCTAGTGCCTTTCGTGCTGGGCTATATTAGCTACGTTTGGTGGTTGATGGACGCTAAAAAGCTCGATAAAGAGGAGCTTTCAAACGAGCATTATTAGGCATCCGCTCTAGCGCGGCTTCCGCGCGCCGTGTGGCGGCGAAAAGCTGCTCGAGTGCGCGGCACTGCGTGCTTTTGCGCCTGGTTAAATTTCATATCGGCGGCGCTTTTTACGCGCCGCATTTATAAAAAATTTTAAGGATTAAAAATGGTCAAATCTTTAGTTTTCATCGCGATTTGGATAATCTTGCTCGTAGGAAGCTATAAATTTATAAAGCTAAACATTGCTCATCAAGAAAAAAGAGAGCAGTAAAGCGTAGAAATTTTAAAAGCTTGCGTCCCGGAATTTCGCTTTAAATTTAGAAAGCGAAATTCTTGCGTAAGGTGCGGGCGAAATTTTATCTAGCCCTTGTAATCGATATTTTTTTCAAACTCTTTAAGTCGAATATGGATTGAGCGCAGCTCCGTGATCGTCGTCCAGTTATTCATAAAAATACTAAAACTTCCACGCACTTGATTAAAGGCGTTGCTGACTTGCGTTAAGACGCCCAAAGTGATCGCTTGAGTAAAGATACTAGGACCGACTAAAAAGTAAGGCACTAAAATTAAAATTTGAGAAAAAGAGCGAAGCCATAGATCGAAATAACAAAGATGTAAATATAGCTTGTAATAGTTATGCTTCAGCTTCGCAAACAGCCCCCCAACTTGCTCCTGTCCCCCATAGTTGATTTTGTCATCCTCGGCTAAGACTAGCTCTTTACGAAAAGCCGCTTCTACCTTTTGATTGTCGTATTCCAGGCGCGGCAGGTACCAGCCCACTAACCACGAAATGATAAGTCCGCCGATACTGACCGCAAGTGCGACCCATACGAGAGAGCCCGGTGTTTCGTTTAAAAAAGGTATCTTGACCTTTGCGCTAAGCTCCCAAAGCACGGGGATGAACGCGATTAGCGTTAAAATCGCAGATAGCACTCGCGAACCGATATCTTCTAAGATGCGCGCAAAGCGAAGGGCGTCCTCTTGGATACGCTGCGAGCTTCCCTCTACGTCGCGTTTGACATTTTTCCAATATTTAAAATATGAAAACGTGATCGCCTCGCGCCATTGAAACACCCAGAGCCTAACGACATATCTCTCAAGAACGCCCACTAAAACTAAAGGGATAGCGATCCACAAAAATATAAACATCTGATTCCAAAAATCGTCTATGGTGTGGTTTTTGGCGTCTTGAGCCAGATCGAAAAAGGAGCGGTTCCATTTATTGTATTGCACCATCAGATCCACTTCGAAAATTTGCACCAAAATAATAAAAATTAGACCCGAATAAGCAAAGAATGCGTATTTTTTACTCTTGAAAAACGATGAAAACATTAAGCTCCTTTATTCTTTCGGTTGCGCCTCTTGCGGCTTTGCATCGCTGCTTGTTTTTGGATTTAAAATCGCCGTAAATAGCCTATCGCTTAGCATTTGTGCGGCTTTTTGCACATCCGCGCTTTTTACTGCGTTTATGCTTGCTGCGTAGCTTTTTTCGTCATAGAGCGGATAGCCGTAAAGCTCGTGCGCAGTGATATTTCCAAGCCAAAAATCATTCGTCTGCGCAGCTCTTTTGGTCGATAGAATTTGAGCTTTTTTAAAATTTGCCAGCTCGCTATCTTTCGCACCGGAGCTTTCGATCTGCTTTAAAATTTCACTCACGCTTGCTGCAACGGCACGGGCATCTTTCGGCTCGGTAGAAAACGATACGTTCAAACTCGCTGCGATTTGTGGCTCACGCACATAGGCGCTATGCACCATCGCCGAGTAAATTTGTCCGCGCGCCTCGCGGATCTGCTCGACGATGCGATTGCTTAGCACGCTTTTTAACGCTTGAAATTTATAAGTGTCTGAAAAGTCAAAATTTTGCAGCTCATAGTTTGAAAAAATCATCCGAACTTCGCTTTTATCACTATCGCCGTAGTCTTGCACAATCTCGCCGCTAGAAGTATTTAGCATCAAAGTTTTAGGCGTAGCGCTGCTTGTGCCGGGCTTTAGATTGCCGATATATTTGGCTAGGATTTGTTTCGCGCGCGCAGGCTCGAAATCGCCGCTAAGCACAAAGATAAAATCTCCAACACCTGAAAAAATTTCATCCGCATCGCGCTGTAAATCGGCAAGATTTGCGCTCTTTACGTCGTCTGCGCTAAGCGGCTGCTTGCGAGCCGTATCTCCCGAATATAGAGATTTTAAAATTTGCTCGCCGAATTTAAATTCCGCCGTCTCATCGCGCAGCGCGATCGCCGAAAGCGCGTCGGTTTTGTATTTTGTAAACGAGCTTGCATGAATTAGCGGCTCGCTAAATCTCGCGTAAAGCTCGTGTGCCATCGCCTCCAGATCCGCTCCTGCGCCTCTAAAACCGCAGTCCGCGTCATCCATCCTAAATCTTAGCTTATAATCAAATTTTGAGGTCAAGCGTCCCGCCTCGTATTCGTTTAGCTCGCCTATGGTGCCCGAGTTTAGCAGCGCAGTTAAAATTTCGCCACGAGCCTTGCCAAAGTGCGCGTAGCCGCCTTTTTTAACGGCTGCGAGGGCGATTTTATTTTTCTCGCTTTTAAGGGGCTTTAAAATTACGCGAGCGCCGTTTTTAAACTCCAAAATTTCAGTGCCGCTAGCGCCTTTTTGCGCTTTAAATTCCGTCTCTTTTAGATCTGCTCCCGCAAGCTGCTTGGAAGCAAGCTTCGAAGCGGCGAAATTAAACGGCACCGCTTTTGCGTAGAGTAGCTCCGCATCTTTTTGGCTAATGCCCAAATCCTTTGCCGAGATAATCTCCGTAAATCTCGCTCCATCCGTTATCTTTGAGAAAAATTTATTAACATCTGCTAGCGTTATTTCTTCTAAGGCCTTGAGGCTTAGATCGTGCTCGTCTTGCTTACTAAGCTTTACATTGCCGTTTTGTACGAAATCAAGTAATGCTCCTATTTGCGCACTTTGTGTATCGTTTTTAAGCAGATCGGCTTGCACTTGATGTTTAAATTCCATCTTAACGCTATCAAAATCGTCATTGTTAAATCCGTGTTCGCGCACCCCTTTGATCGCGCTAAAAAGACTACTTAATGTGGCGTTGGCGTCGAAATTAAAAATATTTGCGCTTATGCTGTATAGTCTGCGGTTTTTAAATAGATCGTCCGAGCCGAAATAGGCTTTAAGCGGAATTTTAGCATTCACATTCATCGCGTCGTATCCAAGCTCCATCAGCCTCGATACGTAGGCTTGCAGCCACTCATTTTTAAGCGCACTGTAGCTTCTTAGTGGTTCATATTTGCCTGCGTAAAGCACGCTAGCGACATTAGCGCCGAGCTCGGGCTCTACAGTGCTTGCTAGCCCGCCTTCAAATGGGCGTAGGCTAAGATCGCGCGGGATTTTTTCGCCGTGCGCAGAAAGAGAGCTAAAATTTTGCTTGATTAGGTTTTTAATCTGCTCAACGTTTACGTCGCCCACGACTATGATGCTAATGGCGCTAGGAAGGTAGTTGCGCACATAGAATTTTTTTAGTTGCTCGCCGGTAGCGCCTTTGATGATTTCATTTTGTCCAATCGGAAAGCGTCTGGAAAATATGGAATTAGGG
>CAURFS010000067.1:0-9073 GCA_963523845.1 uncultured Campylobacter sp.
GATAAAGACCGTCCCTACGGGCTTTTGCGCGCTTCCGCCGCCGGGGCCCGCGATACCACTTACCGCAAGAGCGAAGCTCGCCCCGCTGCTTTGCAGCGCGCCCTCCAGCATCTCGCCCACGGTCTGCGCGCTTACCGCGCCGTAGCGAGCGAGCGTATCTTCGCCTACATTGAGCCAGAGATTTTTTATCTCGTTGGCGTAGCTTACGAGCGAGCCGTCAAAAACGTCGCTCACGCCAGCAACCGCGCCGAATTTTGCGGCGATGAGCCCTGCGGTGCAGCTTTCTGCGAAGGTGATCTTAGCGCCTATTTCGCGCAGTCTATCCACCACAAAGCCCATAAAATCGCCGCCTTCGATATAGCAGCTCTCATAATACTTGCCAACGCTTTGTAAAAACGCGTCCAGCGCTCCGAATTTCATCGCACTGGCGCGCACGAGCAGCAAAAAGGAGCAGGGCCTACTGATCGTAAGCGAAATTTTATAACTGATAGCAAGACTTTCTAGGCGCTGCTTTACGCTTTCGTATTCGCAATCAAATAGATAAAAACTCTCGCCCGCGTTCGGCGCGTCTTGGAGAATCGGCGGCAGGCTTTGCAAGCAAAGCGCCTTGATCACGTTTACCGAGCAGCCTCTGACATTTAGCAGGAAGCTGTTTTTCGCCACCGTGCGCGCCATCGAGGGCGCTAGGGTTTCTCCATTTTTCAGCTCAAGCGAATCGAAAGAGAGCGTCGATAAAATTTTACCGACGACCGCGTAGGCGGAGTTTGCCGCAAAGATCGTGATAAAATCGTACGAATCGATCATCTTTTCAAGCGCGAAGGGCAAAACCTTATCGTTTTCGCTTAAGAATTTCAGATCGTCCATCCGCCCGAAAACCTGCTCGTAGCTACGAGAAATATAGCTCATCAAAGCCGCGTCGTAGCGGATCTCCTCGCCGATTACAAGGATAATATTTTTCATAAAGACCCTCATTAAATTTTCGCACATTATAGCATAAACGCAGACTGCTCTTTCAGAGCTTTTTAATGGCGTTTTGGATAAACTTCACAAATTTTTTAAGACACGAAAAGGTACAAATATGGACTACAAAGATACTCTCTTTCTTCCTACTACGGATTTTGCGATGCGAGGCGCACTGCCGCAAAACGAACCTGCGCGGTTTAAGGCATGGTACGAGCAGCGTAAAATTTACGAAAAGATGAAGGCTAAGCGCAAGGGCGCAAGCGTTAGCTTTAATATCCACGACGGTCCGCCGTATGCCAACGGACACCTCCACATCGGCCACGCGCTGAATAAAATTTTAAAAGACATCATCACCAAAACCCATTATTTTTTCGGCGAGGATATCCGCTACGTGCCGGGCTGGGACTGCCACGGCCTGCCGATCGAGCAGCAAGTGGAGATCAAACTAGGCGAGCGGAAAAAATCGCTTTCAAAAGTGCAGATCCGCGAGCTTTGCAGACAGCACGCCAAAGAGTTCATCGACGTGCAGCGCAATGAATTTAAAGATATGGGGATTTTGGGCGATTGGGACGATCCGTATCTGACGTTAAAATTTGAGTTTGAAGCTGAAATTTACAAGGCGCTCTGCCAGATCGCAAAAAAAGGAATTCTGATCGAGCGCTCAAAGCCCGTGTTTTGGAGCTGGGCGGCAAAGAGCGCGCTCGCAGAAGCCGAGGTCGAGTACAAAGACAAAGAGGACTACTCGATCTTCGTGGCATTCGATCTAAGCGATGAAGCGAGCGCCAAAATCGGCGCAAAAGGCGCTAAAGCGGTCATCTGGACGACTACGCCTTGGACGCTGCCCGCAAACGGCGCAATATCTTTGAACCCGAATGAAATTTACGCGCTGACTAGCGAAAATTTGATCCTTGCAAAACCTCTGGTCGAAAGCCTCGTAAGCCTGGGCATCACCAAGGGCGAGATCGTTAAAGAATTTAAAGCAGCCGAGCTTGAGGGCTTAAACGCGATCAATCCGTTAAACGATAGAGCTTCGAAATTTATCCTCGGCGAGCACGTCCTGATGGACGGCGGCACCGGGCTCGTGCATACGGCTCCTGGGCACGGCGAGGACGATTATTTCGTAGGACTTAAATACGGCATCGAAGTGCTGATGCCCGTGGATGAGGGCGGCTGTTTCGATCAAACTCTTAAAACCAAAAAACTCTTCCGCGCAGATGTCGTAGATGAGCTCGTGGGGATGCATATTTTCAAAGCAAACGAGAGAATTTTACAGATCCTAGGCCCCGCGCTTATCAAATCCGGTAAATTCGTCCACTCCTATCCGCACTGCTGGCGCACGCACAAGCCGGTAATCTACCGCGCGACGAAGCAGTGGTTTATCGCGATGGACGAACCCAAGCTCAGCGGCAAGACGCTGCGTCAAGTGGCATTAGAAGAGATCGAAAAGGTTAAATTTTATCCGCAAAGCGGCATCAACCGCCTAAGCTCGATGATAGAAAACCGCCCTGATTGGTGTATCTCTCGCCAAAGGGATTGGGGCGTGCCGATCGCGTTTTTCCGCGACAAAAGCACCAAAGAGCCAATATTCGACGAAAAAATTTTAAATAATATCTACGAAATTTTTAAGGCTAAGGGCGCGGATGCTTGGTGGCAGATGGAAATTTCGGAGCTTTTACCGCAAGACAGCGGCTATAGGCCTGAAAATTTAGAAAAGGTGATGGATATTTTAGACGTTTGGTTCGATAGCGGCTCGACGTGGAAGGCGGTGCTGCAAAGCGGCGCCTACGATGCGGGCAAATTCCCTGCGGATATGTATCTTGAGGGTAGCGACCAACACCGCGGCTGGTTTCAAAGCTCACTGCTTTTAAGCTGCGCGATTAACGAATGCGCGCCGTACAAGAGCATCCTCACGCACGGATTTACCGTCGATGAGAAGGGTCAAAAGATGAGCAAGTCCGTCGGAAACGTCGTCTATCCGCAAGAGGTCGCAAAGAGCCACGGCGTGGAAATTTTACGCCTGTGGGTCGCAATGAGCGATTATTCGACCGATCTAAAGATCAGCGACAATATCCTAAAGCAGGTAAGCGAGCAGTACCGCAAGATCCGAAATACTATAAGATTTCTGCTCGCAAGCACCAGCGATCTGGGCGAGATCGAGACGAGTAATTTTACGCGGCTTGACCGCTGGATCCTAACGCGCGCGGCAAACGCCTTTGCGAGCGCGGAAGCGGCGTTTAGAAACTACGATTTTTCAAAGGGCTTCAACGCCTTACTAAATTTCTTAAGCGCCGATTTGAGCGGAATTTATCTTGATATCTGCAAAGACAGGCTTTACTGCGACGCACCCGACGAGCCGCGCCGCAGAAGCGCGCAAAGCGCGATCGCTCTGATCACGCGAGCGCTGCTGCCTCTGATCGCGCCTACGCTAACCTACACGATCGACGAAGTAATGCAGTTTGCGCCGAGTATCATCAAAGAGGGCAAAGAAGACGTTTTCGATCTGACATATAAGCCGATAGAATTTGACGATTTCATAGAATTCGACGAAATTTTAATCAAATCGAGGGAGAAATTTTTCGAGCTTATCGATGCGCTGAAAAAGGACAAGATCATCAAGTCGACGCTCGAGTTGGTTTTACAGACGAGCTCGAACGAAATTTTATCAAACGACATCCTAGGCGTGGCGGATTGGTTCATGGTAAGCGACGTGGACACTCTGCAAAGCGGGCCTGCTCTGGCGGAGTTTAAGATAAACGACGAAATTTTCCGCCTCGTAAAATCCTCTAAACATAAATGCCCTAGATGCTGGAAATTTAACGCAAAAGAGCCTGATGAGCTCTGCCCGCGCTGCGCGAAGGTCATGCATGCTCGCTAGCCCCATAAGTCTCGGCTTCGTATTTTTTACGATCGCGCTGATCTGCGTAGCAACGGGCGTGGGGATCTATTTCGTGAATAAATTTAAGGATGGCAGATGATAAGTTTGAAAGAGGCTCTAAGCCTGAGCGCGAATGAAATTTCGGCGCTTAGAGCGGAGCTAAAGGATAAAATTTTAAAAACCAAAGAGCTCGGCGCCTACGTCGAGCAGCTTACGGGCGAGGCTCTAAATATCAGCGGCGAGGGCGTGCCGATCGCGATCAAAGACAACATTCAGGTAAAAGATTGGAGCGTCACCTCGGCGAGTAAAATTTTGCAAGGCTACGTAGCGCCATACGATGCGACGGTGATCAAAAAGCTACGCGAGCGCGGCCTAGCGCCGTTTGGGCGAACGAATATGGATGAGTTTGCGATGGGAAGCACGACCGAGAGCTCATTCTACGGCAAAACTCTCAATCCGACCGACCACTCGCGCGTACCGGGCGGCAGTAGCGGCGGAAGCGCGGCAGCAGTAGCGGCAAATATCGCCGTAGCCGCACTCGGAAGCGATACGGGCGGCTCGATCCGCCAGCCGGCGGCATTTTGCGGCTGCGTAGGCTTTAAGCCAAGCTACGGCAGGGTCAGTCGCTACGGGCTCGCGGCGTATTCGAGTAGTCTCGATCAGATAGGACCGATCACGCGCAGCGTCGAGGATGCGGCGATTTTATACGACATCATCGCAGGCCGCGACGAGATGGACAGCACGAGCTACGCGGGCACTTACGAAAGCACCGCGGATAAGCTAAACGCGGATCGCAAGCTTAAGATCGCCGTTATAAAAAATTATATCGACGAGGCCTCGCAGCAGGTCAAAGAGGCTCTAAATTTAACTATAGAAAAGCTAAAATCATTCGGCCACGAGATCGTTTACCGCGATCTTTGCAGCTCCAAATACGACATCGCGACCTACTACATCATCGCAACCGCCGAGGCTAGCGCAAATTTAAGCCGCTACGACGGCGTGCGCTACGGAAATCGCGCGAAGGCTCTAAATTTAAAAGAGCTCTACGCCAACACCCGCGGCGAGGGATTTGGCGACGAGGTCAAAAGAAGGATGCTTCTAGGCACCTTCGTGCTAAGCAGCGGCTACTACGACGCGTATTACATCAAAGCGCAGAAAGCAAGGGCATTCATCAAAAGCGAATATGAGGAAATTTTAAAAGACGCCGATTTGATCTTTATGCCGATCGCGCCGGGCGTAGCGTATAAATTCGGCGAGCTTAGCGATCCGCTTCGCGCATATCTTAGCGACATCTACACGATCGGCGTAAATTTAGCGGGACTTCCCGCAATCTCCGTGCCGGTAGCGAAAAACAAAGAGGCTCTTAATATCAGCGCGCAGCTCATCGGGCGCGCCTACGACGAACAAACGGTGCTGGACGGCGGCTTGAGTTTAGAAAAAATCGTGAAAGGATAAGTATGAAGATCGTCAAAAAGGCTCTGACCTTCGAGGATGTTTTGTTGGTACCGCAATACTCTGAAATTTTACCCAAAGAGGTCGATATCAGCACGAGTTTTACGAAAAATATCACGCTAAATACCCCTCTCGTGAGTGCTGCGATGGATACGGTCACCGAGTACCGCACCGCGATAATGATGGCGCGCCTCGGCGGCATCGGCGTGATCCATAAAAATATGGACGAGGACTCGCAAGCCAAGATGGTTCGCCGCGTAAAAAAGAGCGAAAGCGGCGTCATAATCGATCCTATCTCGATCAAGGCGGACGCCACGATCAAAGACGCTCTCGATCTGATGAGCGAGTACCATATTAGCGGCATTCCCGTTATCGATGATAACGGCGTGCTGATTGGAATTTTAACCAATCGCGACCTGCGCTTTGAAACCGACACCGCCGCGCTTGTGGGCGAAAAGATGACCAAAGCTCCGCTAATTACCGCTCCGAAGGGCTGCACGCTTGATGATGCGGAGAAAATTTTTAGAAACAATAAGGTAGAAAAGCTTCCGATAATCGACGCAAACGGCCACTTAGAGGGGCTTATTACGATTAAAGACCTTAAAAAGCGCATCGAGTATCCAAGCGCTAATAAAGACAAATTCGGACGCCTTCGCGTCGCCGCGGCAATCAGCGTAGGCCATCTGCAAAGAGCCGAAGCTCTCGTCAAAGCGGGCGTAGATGCGCTTGTGATGGACTCTGCGCACGGACACTCCAAAGGCATTATCGATACGCTTAAGGAGCTGAAGCGAAATTTCGACGTGGACGTAGTAGTCGGAAACGTCGCAAACCCCGCCAGCATAAAAGATATCGCAAACGCAGGAGCCGATGCGATTAAAGTAGGCATCGGTCCAGGCTCGATCTGCACTACGCGCATCGTAGCGGGCGTGGGCGTGCCGCAATTCACCGCGATCAACGATTGCGCGATCGAGGCGGCTAAATTTGGAATTCCGATCATCGCAGACGGCGGCATCAAATACTCGGGCGACATCGCTAAAGCCCTAGCCGCGGGCGCAAGCTCGGTGATGATGGGAAGCCTGCTTGCGGGCTGCTACGAAACCCCGGGCGAGCTCATTACGTTTCAGGGCCGCCAGTACAAAACCTACCGCGGTATGGGCTCTTTGGCGGCGATGCAGAAGGGAAGCTCGGATCGCTACTTTCAAGACGGCACCGCAAAAGAAAAGCTCGTGCCCGAGGGCGTCGAGGGGCGCGTACCTTACGCGGGCATGCTAAAAGACGTGATCTTTCAGCTGCTAGGCGGCTTGCGAAGCTCGATGGGATACTGCGGCAGCAAGGATATCGCAACCTTTCAGCAAAAGGCGGAATTTGTCGAGATCACGAGCGCAGGTCTTAAAGAAAGCCACGTCCACGACGTCATCATCACGCAGGAAGCGCCGAATTACCGAGTAAATCAGTGATCCTTCAAAGCAAAATTCAAAATTTCGACGAGCCGCTCTATCTGGAGAGCGGCCGCGTCTTTTCCAACTTCAAGCTCGCCTATGAAACCTACGGCGAGCTAAATTCCGATAAATCAAACGTCATCGTCATCTGCCACGCCTTAACGGGCTCCGCGCACGCCGCGGGACTTTACGAGGGCGACGTTAAGCCCGGCTGGTGGGACGGGCTCATCGGCGATCATAAAGCGGTCGATACGACGAAATTTTTCGTCATCTGCATAAATATCCTGGCTTCGCCTTTCGGCTCCACCTGCCCGCTCGACGTCGATGAAAGCAGCGGCCGCGAGTACCGCTTGCGCTTTCCGGTAGTGGTCGTCTCGGATGTCGTGCGCGCGCAGATGATGCTTTTAAAGCGCCTAGGTATCGCCCGTGCCCGCGCCGTTATCGGCGGCAGTCTGGGCGGCATGCAGGCGCTGTGCTACGCGATCGAATATCCGGAATTTGCGGATGAAATTTTCGTGCTCGCAAGCACATACGCTACGCAGCCTTGGGCGATCGCGTTTAATAAGATCGCGACCGAGGCTATCTTGCGCGATCCAAATTTCAAAGGCGGCAACTATGATAAAAATCTGATCGCCGAGCACGGACTTGACGGCATGGCGGTGGGGCGCATGGCGGGGCATATCAGCTTTCTAAGCCCAAGCTCGATGCAAGATAAATTCGGGCGCAACTACGTCGAAACCGACGGTCTTTACGAGATTAACGGGCGCTTTCAGGTCGATCGCTACCTTGAATACAACGGCGAAAATTTCGCGCGTAGGTTCGATCCGCTGTGCTATCTCTACATCGCCAAGATGATGAATATATTTGATTGCACGCGCCACTACGGCAATCTCAAAAACGCCTGCGCGCAGATCAAATCGCGCCTGCACCTCATCTCTTTCAAAGGCGACGTGCTCTTTCCGCCGGGACTAATGAAAGAAATTTACGATGCGATGAACGATCTAGGCAAAAAGGATCGCACGAGCTACTCGCAGATCGACAGCGACTACGGACACGACGCGTTTTTGGTCGAGATAGAAAAATTTGATTACATCATAAAAAGGATTTTGGATGAGTTTTGAGGAAAAAATGCAAAAGATTAACGCGCTTTTAAAAAGCCTAAACGACAAGGATCTGAGCCTAGAGGAGAGCGTGAAGCTGTATAAACAGGGCGTCGCGCTGCTAAAGGAGGCAAAGGAAATTTTAGAAAACGCCAAACTCGAGGTCGCCGAAATAAACGCACCCGAGCAGGCTTAGGAGGCGACGATGATAAACGTATGCGTTTTGCAACTACCTACGCTTTCGATGAGCGAAAATCGGATCGATTACTATATGAAGGTCGCCAAAGACAACGGCGCGCGGATCGTGCTGCTGGGCGAATATGAGCTAAATTCCTTCTTTAGCGAGCTTAAAAAGATGCCCCGCTCTATCGCCTGCGAACAGAGCGAACACAAGCAGGAGTTGATGGCGCGGCTGGCCGCCAAATACGACCTGCATATCGTAGCGCCGATAATCAGAGCCGCTAGCGGCGCGATTTTAAGGCAGGCGGGCATTTTCGGCGGCGCAACTCAAAAAAGCGTGCGCGGCGGCGAAAATTCCGTAAGTCTTAAAGGCGAGCAGGGTTTCAAGGACGAGCTAAATTCCAAGAGCGATTTAAATTCCAACGGCGGTTCAAATTCTAAAGGCGCTTTAAATTCCAAAAACGAGCAGAGTTCCAAAGGCGGCTTAAATTCCTGCGGCGCGCACGCTTTAAATTTCAAAGCCGCAAATTCCGCAGACGGTTTAAATTTAAGCGCTTCGATCCCGAGTAACTCGAACGCTTCAAATTTAAAAGCCGAAAGCCATAAAGACGCGGGCGAAGAGGATATCTTTTGTGCGAGCGAAAACGAGCCTATCTGGGTGAAATCCTGCGCGAAATTTTCGCCTTCGGAGGTGAAATTTTACGATCAAAATATCCTGATGGACTATCCGCACTGGAACGAGGAGGGCTTTTTCGCCAACCGCAAAAGCCGCAAAATCGGTAAAATTTCGCCGATGATCTTTAGCGAGGGCGGCGTGAAATTCGGCGTGTGTTTCGGCTACGAGGCGCATTTTGACGTATTTTGGCGCTATTTTATGCAGAAAAACGTCGGCTGCGTGCTCGTGCCGTGCGCCTCGACCTTCGAAAGCGGCGGGCGCTGGCGCGAGCTTTTGAAGATGCGCGCGTTTACGAACTCGCTCTACGTCATCCGCGCCAACCGCATCGGTGAGGCGAAATTCGGCGAGAGCGAGTTTAAATTTTACGGCGAGAGCTTCGTCGTAACCC
>CAURFS010000068.1:0-9034 GCA_963523845.1 uncultured Campylobacter sp.
ATCGGCAGGATCATAGTTAAAAACTCCTTTGAAAGTTTTTAACTTATCTTGAGCCAAAGTTTAATCTTGGCGGGGGCGGTAAAATTTCAGCCCTCGTTATAGCTTAGAATTTTAACCACTTGCGAGGAGGTAAAATTCCGATGCCGCAGCGCGCCGTGAGGATAAGATAAAATTTTTGATCCCGCGTCACCGCAGCGATAAAATTCTAATTCTGCGGCGATGGCGAGCCGAAAGCTCCGATCCTGCGGCGATAAAATTTGGGTAGCGATCCGCCGTAAGCGATAAAATTTCTCTCTTTCACTCTCGCTTCATTTAGAGATTGTAAAATTGCGCAAAATTCAAAACGAAAGGATCAAAATGAAAATTTCTAAAGTTTTAATCTGCCTCTTTGCTTTGGCGGCGGGTTATTTAGTCGCGCTCAATGCCGCAGGCGGCGGTAGCGCCGGTGCGTCGGACGCAAATTTTAGAGTTAAAGGAGGCGGCGTGAACGCAAACGTAAAAGAAATTTATCTAGCAGGCGGCTGCTTTTGGGGTATGGAGGCGTATTACAAACAGCTCGACGGCATAGTCGCGACGCAGGTGGGCTACGCTAACGGCAAGAGCGATAAAGCAAGCTACGAAGGCTTACATAGCAGCGATCATGCCGAGACGCTACACTTAAAATACGACGCAAACGTCATCAGCGAGCCTGAAATTTTGGCGCATTATTTCCGCATCATCGATCCGTTCTCGATCGACAAGCAAGGTAACGACCGCGGTCGCCAGTATCGCACGGGTATCTACTACACCGATGAGGCGAGCGGCGAGATAGCGCGTAAATTCGTAGCCTTTAAGCAGAGCAAATATGATGAAAAGATAGCGGTCGAGGTTATGCCGCTTAAAAACTACGTCAAGGCGGAGGATTACCACCAAGACTATTTAGACAAAAACCCGGGCGGCTACTGCCATATCGATCTGCGCCTCGCTAAAAAGCCGCTTTACGATGACAAAGCCTTCAAAGCGCAGAGCAAAGAGGAGCTTAAAAGAACTCTGAGCGACCTGCAATACAGCGTCACGCAGGAAAAAGATACCGAGCGACCGTTTTCGAGCGAATACGACAAGAATTATAAAAAGGGCATCTATGTCGACGTCGTGTCGAAAAAGCCGCTCTTTTCCTCTACCGATAAATACAACTCCGGCACCGGCTGGCCGAGCTTTTCAAAGCCGATAACGACCGATGCGATCGCCTATGCGCGAGACGACAGCCACGGTATGCAGCGCGTCGAGGTCTCCAGCCGCGTAGGAGGCAGCCATTTGGGACACGTTTTCGAGGACGGACCGAGGGATAAAGGCGGTATGAGATACTGCATCAACGGCGCTAGCTTGGAATTTATACCGCTTGAGGAGATGGACGCGCGCGGCTACGGCGAGTATAAAATTTACGTAGAGTAAGCGCCGCTTTCTGGGCTAGCTCGCGATCGAGCGGCTGCGGGTTTGGCTTACGGCTGGGCGGTTTATCGGTTCGGTTGCCGATCGGTTGGCGGTATATTGCTTCGGCGTTCAGTCGTTTTGTAACTCGGGCGCGCGCTCCTCTAGTCTGCGGCTACTGCTTTTGGCGGTCGTTCGGTTTTATACGGCTCCCTATCGATAAATTCGGCGGCTGGTCGGTGATTTTACAATCACTAGCTTACGGGCATTTTATCGATCGATTTGACGGCTATACGATCGATTTTTAATCGGTCGGTTGTTAGACGACTAGTCGGTTGCCGATCTATTTGGCTGGCGGCTAAGGATGGAATTTTAAAATTCCAAATACGATAAAAATTTAGCGGTAGTGGAATTTTAAAAATTTATCGATACGGAATTTCATGCGGCGCGAGCCGCTAAATAAAAATGCGCGGACGCAGTCCGCCCCGCTAGCGTCGTCGGAGGTTGGGTGGGGTTTGGGGCGGGAAGGGGAGCGACCTCGCAATTCAAGCTCCCTTCCCGCCCCAAGAAACAGAAAATACGGCATAAATTTCAAAAGCCGTGGATTCGGCGATAAAATTTTGAAATTTTATCTCTTAAAATATAATAAGTGTAGCATGCTTAGTAAGAGATGCGGCGTAAAATTTAAAATTCTGCAACGAAAACGGCGTCTATGCAATGCCCGCTCTGCATCCGCGTCGCAAATTTTAAATTTAGAATAAAATTTTAATGACGAGCCCCGCGCAAAATAGAAAAATCCCCGCATAGATCGCTAAAAACGGCGCGATTATCGCATAATGGATGATGAGCTCGAAGAATTGTAGATTATGTGCTTGCTTTTGGGCTCTTTAAATTTTAATTCTAGCGGCTCGTTCGAATCAAACGGCGTGTTAGAGCGCAAAATGTGCCTCGGTCCAGCGCACGAAGTCTATTTTATTGCGCTGCATATAGTCTTTGCCGATGCCCAATACGCCGTTTATATAGCACACAAAACCGAAGCCTCCGAAAAACAAAATGAGCCCGATATCGATCAGTCTATCCGCCATAGCGATCTTTCCTTTGCTTTTTAAGTTTAGAAATTTAGCCCGCCGTATTTGCTATCTCGCCGTTTGCCTATTGAAATTCTAATTTTGCGGGATTGCACTCTTTGTCGGCTTTGCAATCTTACAATTTTTTGATGATTTTATTGAAATGTTCTTTATCGTGCGCCAAATCTCGCGTCATCGTTGCGTATTTGATTACTTCGTCAATGTCGAAAGAATAATGCAGATATGTTAGAGCGCAAAGAAAACAAGAATTTATAATCTGACCGACTTCGCAGCCTCTTACTAGCCGTTCTAAACCTAACGGAATTCTGCTTGTTTTAATTAGAATTTCGCCCGCCAAATCGCAAGCTTCAAAATTTTCTCTGCCATTTTTTTCAAAGCATTTCGTATTTAAAGTTTCTAATAATTTTTCACAAGTACTGTATTTTCCATTGCCAAAATCGCACTCCTTTATAAATTGCGAAATTCTTGGAGAATAAATTTCATCGCAACCTATGTAATAATGCGAAGCATCGCAACTAACTTTCGCTCTGCCGTATTCTTCGGCAGACATTTTATAAAACCCATCGCTTAAAATTTTAATTCCCGCGGAATTTTGTCCTTGTGCCTCACTCGGCTCCGTATCTTGCATCGCAAAAGCAGTTCCGCTAAAACCGAGCCACAGCACAAACGCCAAAAAGACTTTTTTCATTTTATCTCCCTCGTTAATTTTATTGCTTGCTTATGATACCTAAAAAGCGATAAATTTTATTTATTTTGCGTGGGATTTGGGCTGCAAAGTTGTAAAATTTTTAGGATATTTTAAATTTGGCTCGCGGAATTTTAAGTAGGATAAATTTTAAATTCCAAGATGCGAGCAGAATCCTTAGTTAAATTTCGGCACGATACAAGGTAAATTTGAGTAGGCTAAAATTCTTGCACGTTGGAATTTAAACGAAAAACTAGGCGTCGCGATCTGGCAAACGCAAAAATGAGAAAAATGCGAAGCTAAAATTTATTGCATGTCGAAATTTAGATCGCCTTTTTGGCTAAATTTAAGCTAAAAACGCTATAATCCCGTTTTCTTTATATTTCGTGCGCTCGTAGCTCAGCTGGATAGAGCATTTGATTGCGGTTCAAAAGGTCGGGGATTCGAATTCCTCCGGGCGCACCATCCACAAATATCTTTTTAAACCGAGCTTCGCTATAATCCGTGAAATTTTAATCTTGGAGCAAAAATGAGAGCATTCGCCGAATGGGAGGAGCAAGAGGCGCTTTTGGTGTCCTTGCCGCACGCAGATACCGATTGGGCGCCGTATTTAGGCGAGATACGAGCGGCTTACCGCGACTTTATCGCCGCCGCAGCGAGGTTTGAGCCGGTCGTTGCGATAGCGCCGAGCCGCGAGGATTTTGAGCAAATTTGCGGCGGCTTAGCAAACGCGAGCTTCGTGCAAATTGATACTGACGATACGTGGATCCGCGATTACGGCGCGATCGACGTAGAGGAGGACGGTAAAATCACGGGGCTAAATTTTCGTTTTAACGCCTGGGGCGGCAAGTTTGCAAGCGCCAAGGACGATGCGTTAAATTCTAAGCTTTACGCCGCGAGCGCCCGTCTGCTGCGAGACGTGGATCTGATCTTAGAAGGCGGCAGCGTCGATTTTGACGGCGCGGGCACGATGCTAACTACTAGCGCGTGTTTGCTAAACAAAAATCGCAACTCCCTAAGCAAGGCGGAGCTGGACGCGCGGCTGAGTGAAATTTTCGGACTAAAAAACATAATTTGGCTCGAGCGCGGCTTTATAAAGGGCGACGACACCGACAGCCACATAGATACCCTCGCGCGCTTTCTAAGTCCGCGCGTCGTGGCGATAAGCTCATGCGACGATCCGAGCGATCTGCACTACGCAGAGCTTGGCGCGATGAAGGATGAAATTTCATCGCTCGGATACGACGTGATCGAACTGCCGATCCCGCGCGCGATCTTTTATCGGGAGCGCAGGCTGCCCGCGACATATGCAAATTTCGTCTTTTTAAACGGCGCGCTCATCGTGCCTACCTACGCAGACCCCGCAGATCCGCACGATCCAAACCGCGCGGCGGACGAGCTGGCGCTGTCGCGTCTGCGAGCGGCGTGCACGGATCGCGAAGTAGTGGGAGTAAACGCGCGCGTTTTCATCCGCCAAAACGGCTCGCTACACTGCTCGTGCATGAATAAATTCAGGCTTTAAATTTAGATCGAAGGAAAAATATGAAAATTTTAAAAGTTGGGCTGATTTCGCATAAATTTGAAGGTACCAAATCGCGCACGATAGCGCGTAGTATCGAGCTCATCGCGCGTGCAGCGGCGAAAGGTGCGCAGTTAATCGTTTTGCAAGAGCTTCATCAGACGCATTATTTTTGCCAGCGCGAAAATACCGAAAATTTCGATTATGCGCAGGATTTCGATCGCGATTTACGGCTGTGGAGCGAGGTGGCGAAGAGATTTGGCGTCGTGCTGGTAAGCTCGCTTTTCGAGCGTCGCGCCGCGGGGCTGTATCACAATACCGCCGTGGTCTTCGAGCGCGACGGCACGATCGCCGGCAAGTACCGCAAGATGCACATACCCGACGATCCGCAGTTTTACGAAAAATTTTATTTCACGCCGGGCGATCTGGGCTTTGAGCCCATAGATACGAGCGTAGGGCGGCTCGGTGTGCTCGTGTGCTGGGATCAGTGGTATCCAGAGGCGGCGCGCGCGATGGCGCTACACGGTGCCGAGCTACTCATATATCCGACCGCGATCGGGTGGTTTGACAGCGACGGCGAGGACGAAAAAGCACGCCAGCTGGAGGCCTGGGTCGCGGTACAGCGCGGGCATGCTGTAGCAAACTCCCTGCCCGTAATCGCCGTAAATCGCGTGGGCTTTGAGAGCGCCGCGCTTAGCGAAGTCTCGCCGGATGAAATTTTATCTGGAGGCGAAGCAAATTTGAATATGCGCGATAAAATTTTGCGCTCCGCGGATACGGGCGGCGAGAGTAAAATTTTAAGCGAGGGCGGAATTTTATCCTTTAATAACGGGGCGCTAACGGATAGCGGCAAAATGGCGATCGGCGGCGAAATTTTGCCAGCAAAGGGTGAGGCGGCACGAGAGAATTTAAAAATTTCGATAGAGATTAAATTTAACGGCGAAACTTTAGAGGTGCTGCCGAATAAACAGCGCGTAGACCAGCTTGCCAGCGAAGAGGGGATTAGGTTTTGGGGCAATAGCTTTGTTTTTGGCGCGCAGGGCGAACAGCTGTTTCGCGCAAACAGCACCGACGAGCTATGCGAAGTCGTAACCATAGATATGCAAAGATGCGAAAACGTGCGCCGCTGGTGGCCGTTTTTGCGAGATAGACGCATAGAGAGCTATGAAATTCTCACAAAAAGATACGGGCTGTAGCATCCTACATCTCGAATAGACATATGGCTTATCGCCTGATGTGCGAGAATGAAAGCGAATAATTTTATGATATCAATGTGCAGAGGTGCCGCCAAATACATTATATAAGCCGAATGGATTTAAAATTTTGATTTTACAATGCCCGCAAAATCGGACTTTGTAAATAAATTGTAAAAAATTTGCCAAAAACTATTGACAATTTTTAAATTTTTCTCTATAATTACGCCAAGTTTCGCATATAGGTATGCGGGATGAATTTTATATAAGGAGTAAACCATGAAAAAAGGTTTTACTATGATCGAGTTGATCTTCGTTATCGTTATTTTAGGTATCTTGGCAGCTGTTGCTATACCAAGACTTGCAGCTACTCGTGATGATGCTGAGATCTCTAAGGCAGCTACAAATGTATCTACGCTCGTAAATGAGATTAATGGATATTACCAAGCTCAAGCGCAATTACCAACCGCTATAGAGAAAATTACCAATATTCCAGTAGATGGCGCTGGTACAACGGTTTCATTGAAGGTTAAGAATAAGGGATGCATTACATTTACTGTAGGCAATGCTACTGCTGCAAATGCAGATAAAAATATCGCACTAAATGATCCTGTTTTGACCCTATCTAATGCAACAACAGGAGATAGTGAGGTAGCTTGCAAAGGAACCCGAGATGCTGTTAAAAAGCTAATGGCGTCTAGCCCAATTAAACTTGGCGGTAGCAATGTTAAATTTGAAGAATAATATTTTTTAATATTTAATTTCCTACTGCGATAAGGCCCAAGTAAATACTTGGGCCTTTATTATTTTATTATATCTTTGTTTTATTTAAGATTTATTTTCATAATATAACGTAAATTAGTTTATATTGCGGCTGTGTTGATTGTATGTTTTTGGGGTAGGTTATAAATGTTCTTGTCATGCGTATTGACATTTTATAATTATTTGTATATAATAACTTTTCGTGTTTTGATCAATTGGGGTATAGCCAAGCGGCAAGGCAATTGGTTTTGGTCCAATCATTCGGAGGTTCGAATCCTCCTACCCCATCCAATCGCGAATGATATTTTAAATTCATTTGCGCTTCTTGTATCGCAGAGTAGAGCAGTGGTAGCTCGTCGGGCTCATAACCCGAAGGTCGGTGGTTCAAATCCACCCTCTGCAACCAATATCTTTAAATTTATATCACAGCATCGTGACTTTAAAATTTTACTCTTGACTTCATTGAGGAATAAGAAAATCTCCTATAATCTAAATCGGGGTATTTTATCTACTAATTTATTTCAAGCTAATGGCTTAAAATTAATAATTATCGAGAAAGATATATAAAACTCTTTAAATTGTAAAATTTGCCGACTCGTCTAAAATTTGTGATTTATCATACCACCAATCTTATCAATAATATTAAATAGGAATTGTGAAAGACTTAAATTTGCACGGACTTTCTTATCGTAACATTTAGAATTTTATGGCTCTCTTTAACTTAAGCTCACACAAAGGAGCAGTAAGTTACGATGAGCACAATGAAAAATAAGTATATAATCCGTTCCCGAATTTCGCAGAAGAAATTTAGAGAAATTCTAAAGTACTTCGCAGAGGATATAGAAGCATCAAAGATATCAAATTTAACTGAAATTTCAGAAGTAACCCTATGTAAAATCTTTAGAGAAATAAGAGCTCTTATGTCTAAAGAGTGTGAAAAGATATCTAAGTTTTCGGGTGAGATAGAGATAGATGAAAGCTACTTCGGAGCTAAGAGAGTAAGAGGTAAGAGAGGTAGAGGAGCAGCAAATAAAACACCAGTGTTCTGTATGTTAAAGCATGACTGCAAGGTCTATACCCAAGTAGTTAAAAACTGCTCTGCTAATGAACTAATACCTATACTACCCAAATTTAGCGAATTAGACGAGAGCGTTATTTATTCTGATTGCTGGAAGGCCTATGACGGTTTGGTGGATTACGGAGCTAAAGCTCATTATAGAGTAAAGCATTCTAAGAATGAATTCGCTAACGGTAAAAATCATATAAATGGCATTGAGAATTTCTGGGGATACGCCAAACATAGATTATCTAAATTTAAAGGCATTAAGAAAGAGAATTTTTTGCTTCATCTTAAAGAGTGTGAATTTAGATATAATAACAGTAAAGATACAAAAACCTTCTATCATATTTTACTAAAGATGATAAGAGAGAATCCGCTTAGCTTATCTTGAGCCTTATATAATTAACAAAGATTAAATTTTATGTAAGGAGGGAGCGATGAGCGAACCTGAAGAGAAAATTTATCTGGAGGAGCGGAAGCTTGTTAGAAGATATTCTCCGCTCACATCGGTGCTTATAAACACTCTATTTTTGTTTGTGGTGTTTTACGCATCGTGGTGGATCTTTCAAGATCCTAGGGGACTGATGAGGATGTATACCCCTTACGTGGGATATATGTGGTGCAGGTGGCTACTTGTAGTTATCATCTGGATAGCGTATATTTTTGATTTTTGGCCTTTTAAAAGAGAGTGGCTCTATACGGCGGGGCCAGCGAAAAAGGGCATTATCTTTACGGTGATGGTATTTTTTACCTTCTTCGTATTCTTAAAGATATTCTTCGAATTTATTTTAGGTGAGCTTGCCATATCGTATTTTAGTCCGCGAAGGCTTGCGGAGCTTGGCATAACCGATTTTTACGCCCTTGAATACTCGGCTCAGGCTATTTTGATGATTGCCGCTATCGCGTCGTGGCTCAGCCCCTCTTGGGTAGTGGCTGCGGATAATTCGCCGTGGCAGAAGCTAAAGCAGCCCGTTAAAGGCTTTACCGTTTTTATCTGGACCTTTTTGCTAAGTATGATCGTATATTTCGTATTTTTCCACTCGCAAATGGGAATTTTATTCGATCCGTGGCAAAAATACACATCCATTACTCCGCCTTGGTGGCACAACTTCGCCGATACCGTGCACGGAAATTTCAATATCGCATGGATTATGTGCTGTACCGTTATGGTCTGGGTGTATGAAACCATCTGGGAGAGGTATCCTTTTAGCCTTATTAAGACGAACTGGCTTAGAAGGACGGCGTCGTTTTTCGGCATTATAGCGATGGCGTTTTGCTTTTCGTTCTTCTTTTACTATCTGCAAGAGCTCATCTGGGGCG
>CAURFS010000069.1:0-8841 GCA_963523845.1 uncultured Campylobacter sp.
CGGTGCTGATGTGTGCGATCGGGCTGTGGATGATTTTGGGTTAAATTTTGATTGGACTTGGCGCCCGAGCTTTGATGAATTTTTAAATTTAAAGATAGATTGAAAAGAAATATTGCTTCGGCCAAATTCCGAGAAAAATCCCGAAATTTAGCCGCTAGCTTTGAACTAAAATTTTAAGCGATCAACCGCGTACGCTAAACGACGCAGCGGTTATCGTCCAGGGTTGCCTACGGTGCGTCTAAGTGATTTGCGGGCGGCGTTCACGTCCTCTGCAGCAAATCTGCGTCCATGGCGAACATGCGGCACGTTTAAGCGATTTCGGTGCTACAAATAGTGAGTGCTGTCCTATTCGCGCCGTGTCTGCAGCCAATCCACAGCGAACCTACGGGCGCTTAAGAGATTTCAGCTTTGTGTACTGCGCGAGCCGTATCCGCTCTACTCGGATTATGCGTTTAAATGAATTTTGGATCTGCGGGTAGCACCGCTTCCGTTTGTGGCGTGCACGCGCAATTTAAAATTTACGCAAGCGAAGCGCGACGGACCCAGATTTTTGTATCGTCGCGTGCGCTTAAATTTTAAAATTTAATCTCTGCCGTGAAGCTCGTCGATATAAAATTTCACCGAGCCGAGACCCTCTTTTTTAGCCCATTCGTAGGCGCTTGAGACGAACTCCCAGTTGATGCCTGCGTAGAATTTCTCCAAATATTTCGGACGCGCGTTGTGCTCATCGATGTAATACGCGTGCTCCCAAACGTCCACGACTAGAAGCGGCACGAGCCCCTCAGTTACCGGAGTAGCGGCGTTTTGGGTCGCTTTGATGCAAAGCTTGCCCGATTTCGGATCGTAAGCGAGCCAAACCCAGCCCGAGCCAAAATGCGCCGTAGCAGCAGCCAAAAACTCGCTTTTAAAATCCGTAAAATTTTCCGCCAGCGCCGATTTTAGCTCCGCAGACGGCTCGCTAGGTTTTGCGATACAATCCCAGTAAAAATCGTGGTTGTAAACCTGCGCTGCGTTGTTAAAAAGCCCGCCGCTAGCAGCCGTTACGATCTCGTAAAGCCCCTTGCCCGCAAACTCACCCGATTCGGTAAGTTTATTCAAATTTGCCACATAGGTCGCGTGATGCTTGCCGTGGTGATAATCACAGGTTTCTTTACTTACGACCGCGTTGTGCGCCGCATCGAACGGCAACTCTCTAAGTTTAAACATCTTTCTCTCCTTGAAATGAATTTTGAAGCGATTATAGCCTAAAATTTCTAAACGAATAATAAAATTTATTATTTAGGATTAATTTTAAGATAAATTTTAATCTAAGCCATCACAATCGCGCTTTAAATTTAAAATTTAGGCGATTTCGAATAACCAAAGGCTTTGCTTCTGTCATCATCGTAGCGCTTTTTGAGTGCGGCTGGGCTTACGGGGCTTAAGCGCGCTGCCGGTACGCACGAGCGGCTATTTACCGTCATCTGCGCGATTGCGAACTTTTTATATTCATGCTTGCTTTTAATACATAGCGCGGCGCTCGCATACGTTCTGTACGCGGGATCGGCATCCTTTTTATCGTCTTTCTTGAAACGATCGTCGCGCTAGAAGAGGACTCGGAGGTGAGTCTGCTTTGCATATTTTCATACTCACGCTAAGCCTATGAACGGCCATCGATACGATCAGCGCCGTGATGCCGGGCGTATTCGTCCGCTGCGAGAAAATTTCTGCGCGCAAAGCGCCTGTTATTTCTCATAATTTCAAGTGCCGCGATGCTGAAATTAATTTAGAATTTTGGCGAATTTAGCTAAGCTTAGCGCTAAATTTAACGCAAAGGAAAACCATGAAAATCATCGAAGGCTCGCTTGCTCTTAAGGGCAGCGAAAAGATCCTAATCATCAACGCCCGTTTCAACCACATCATCACCGATCGCCTAGTCGAGGGGGCGCACGATGCGTTTTTGCGCCACGGCGGCAAGGAGGAAAATTTAAGCCTGATGCTGGTGCCGGGCGCTTTTGAGATCCCGCTCGCGCTTGAAAAGGCGCTAAGCTCCAAGCTCTACGACGCCGTCGTCTGCCTAGGCGCGGTTATCCGCGGCTCTACTCCGCATTTTGACTACGTAAGCGCCGAGGTAAGCAAAGGTATCGCAAACACCATGCTAAAATACGGCGCGCCCGTGACTTTCGGCGTGCTGACTACCGATAATATCGAGCAGGCAATCGAGCGAGCAGGTGCAAAGGCAGGCAACAAGGGCTTTGAAGCAATGAGCGGCGCGATCGAGCTTCTAAGTCTATTTCGCAACATAAAGGCGTAAAATGGCCACCAGACACCAAGCCAGGCTCGCTGCGATCTCGCTGCTTTACTCTAAAGATATGAACGGCGGCGGCGAGGACTTTGCGGACGAGTATCTGGAAGAAAAGCGCATTCGCAACGAGCAGCGCAACTGGACGCTGGCGCTTCTGCGCGGCGCTAGCGAAAATCTTGCCGCGGTCGATGCGCTGATAGATGAAAATTTAAAGGAATTTAAGCTCGCCGAAATTTCGGCTCTGGAGCGCGCGATACTGCGGCTTGGGGCGTATGAGTTGCGCTTTACGGACACCGACGCGGGCATCGTCATCAACGAAGCGATCAACTCTGCTAAAGAGCTTGGCATCTCGCCAAGATTTATAAACGGCGTGCTGGATGCGCTAAAAGATAGCCCCGTAAACATCGCGACGGATAAAATTTCCAAGCCGAATACGACGGCAAGCGAAAATTCCGAGCTATCCACAGCGACAAGCGAAAATTCCAAGCCTGCTGCGGCGAAAAGCTCCGCTGTTTCGGACAGCGACGATACGGCAAAAAATTTCATCCCCGCAGACACGGACAGCGAGACGGAAAATTTTAATAAGGCAAAGCGGAGCAGTACGCCGAAAAATTCTACGACAAGCAGAAGCGGGGCATCCAAAAAGTCCGCTAATTTGAAAACTCGCAGTGCGCCCGCCAAAAAATCCGTCGCAAGCAAAAAATTTAAAACGGAGGGAAATTTTAAGGCCGGAGATAAATTTAAGACGGAGAAAACGGGCAAAAATTTCAAAACGGGCGAGCGAGGTAAAAATTTTAAGGCAGGCGAACGAGGCAAAGACGCCGCGCCGAAAAAAGAGGGCGCGGATAGAAATTTCAGAGTCGGCAAAAGCGCTGCACCAAAAAAGGGCACTGCTGGTAAAAATGCTGCGCCCAAAAGTAGCGCGGGGCGCAAAAGCTCTACCGCGCCGAAAAAATCTGCGGGCGGCAGAGGCGCCGTCTCAAAAAGACCTGCGGGCAGCAAAGGCGCAGTGCGCGGCAAGGATAAACGGTGAAGCTATGCGTCGCGCTTGATCTGGGCTCAAAGCAGGAGTGTTTGCAGCTAGCAGGTGAGCTTGCGAGCTTGGCTGATAAAATTTGGCTCAAGGTGGGCTTGAGAGCTTATTTGCGCGACGGAGCGGGCTTTGTGAGGGAGCTAAAAAAGATTGGAAATTTTAAAATTTTCCTCGATCTAAAGCTCTACGATATCCCAAACACGATGGCTGACGCTGCCGAGGAGATCGCTAAAATCGGCGTTGATATGATAAACGTGCACGCAAGCAGCGGCAAGCGCGCGATGAGCGCGGTGATGCAGCGACTGGATAGGCTCGGTTCGCGCCCGCTAGTGCTTGCAGTCTCTGCGCTAACGAGCTTTGACGAGGCCGAGTTTAGCGCGGTTTACGAGCAAAATTTAAGCGACGCCGTGCGTAAATTTGGCGTGATGAGCTACGAAGCGGGACTTGACGGCATGGTCTGCTCGGCGTTCGAAAGCCGCCTGATAAAGGACGTAACGAGCGCAAAATTCATCACGCTCTGCCCGGGCGTAAGGCCGTTTGGCGAGAGTGCAGCAGATCAAAAGCGAGTGGCGGATCTGGGCATTGCGCGCGAGGCGGGGGCTGATTTTATCGTGGTAGGTCGGCCGATATATCAGGCGCAAAACCCACGCGAAATTTGCGAGAGGATTTTAGATCAAATTTAGTGCTCGAGATTTGTGCGAAATTTGACGCAAGTTCATTTTAAGCAGGGTTTTCCGAGCGAGAATTTTAATTAACTCATCGAGCAAGGACAGCTCGGGTGGCAACTGAGCGCAGTAGCGAGATAAAATTTAGCGAGCTTCATAGCACGCGAATGAAATTTGAAATTTCACTCAAAGCGGCGAGTTTGGCGGAGACTAAAAGAAATTTGAGGTAAATTTGAGCGATTTTAAGAAAATCCCCTATGTTGGCGAGGCGACAGAGGCCGATCTGCTGGCACTCGGCTACGAGGGCATCGCTTCATTAAAGGGCGCGGATCCTGACGAGATGTTTGAACGCACAAAGGTCCTCGGGCGCGGCAGATGCATCCTCTACGTTTACCGAAACCAGCTACTACGCAAACACTCCCCGTCCCGACAGAGCCAAGCTGAAATGGTAGCTTTGAAAGGACTAAATTTACAAATTTGACCCGCGCGAGCCGTTTGAATTTGAGCGGATTTGCTAACGATCGACGTGCTGTATTTGCAGCACGAAACGGCGCCTCACGGAAGTGCAAGCTAGCAAGCGCATGAACGGCGCAAATTTTATGCGCGAGCTTTGCGAGCACAATGCGATAAAGCGACACAAAGAGCGTAAATTTAACGGGCGCGGCGTAGCGGATAGTGCAAAGTACAAACATAGCCGCAATATGAAATTTTGATTTATTCACAAGCGCGCTTTGCGACTAAGCGGCCTGCACGAAATATAAAATCGCTCCGATTTCTGGCAAGCGCGCGCCGAGCCGTATATGCGTCGTAAATATAAAAGCGGCGACAGTCGGCGTCTTTAGGCGCACACGGCGCGGCCTTTCACGACGGCGAGCGGTGGCGGCTGATATTTAATAATCACGCTATGGAGCAAATGAAATAGGCGGCGCGAGTTTTGCTTTTTATGGTAAATTTTACAAACGTGGCGCAGATTCTCGCGCGAGCTTTACGGGCGGCGCAAAGAGTATAAACTTAATGGGCGCCGTATAATGGGGCGCCGCAAAGCAGAAGGACGGTAGGGATGAAATTTTTTGCTATTTTAATTTTATGCGCGAGCGTGCTTTTTAGCGAGACGATCAGCGCGAAATATGAAATTTCGTTCGGCGTTTTCGGCGCGGTCGGCAGCGCAAATACGCGGCTCGTGCGGCAGGGCGATCGCTACGAGATCGTCATGGATGCCGTCGCGCAGGGCGTCGCGGGCAGCCTAAGCGGGCAAAGGCGCGAGAGCTTCCGCTCAAAGGGGCGCGTCGTGGCGGGGCTTTTGATGCCCGATCTCTACGTCCACGAGGTCTCGCGCAAAAAGGGCAAAACGACGAAAAATGAGCGCAAAACCTACGCTTTCGACTACGCGCGCAAAACGATAAAATTTCAAAAGTTCAAGGGCACGGGCGGCGAGCTACAGCTCGTAAGCGACGAAATTTTGCCCTACTTCGCGACGAACGACCTGCTGAGTTTGTTTTTCAATTTCTCTAAAATCCCGCACTCGGGCGATAAATTTTTCGTCCGAGCCGCGGGCGCAAAAGGCGCCGACGGAAGGATCGACATCGAAAGGCCGCGCGGAAGCGCCGCCGCAGATATCGCGAGCGAGCTTGGCGTCGCGCCACCTAGCGATGCGGATACCGACTCCAGCGCAACGGCAAGCGCAAGCTCTAGCGGAGCAGATACGAAAACCGGCGCAACGGACGCAAATTTTAAAGGGCGCGGCGCGGGCGCGGATAAGCAGGCTGCGGCGATCTACGTAGTTTTCATCAACCAGCCGATATTTTCGAGCAGCCGAGGCGAGCTGCACCTAAGCCTAAACGAGCGCGGTTACGCCGATCGCGCCATTTTGAAGGACGTGCTGCTCTTCGGCGACATCCGCGCGCGGCTTGTGGAATGAGACTTCGTAAATTCGAAAAATGCCTGAGTTAAAAATTTTTAACTCTTAAAAGATAATTTGGCGCGTCTAGGTCTTTATTAAATTTTAATTTCATATATTTTTTAAGCTCGTTATATTCTTTATTAGTGGGTATAAATATAAAAAATTTATTGTAAAGCGCGTCTATAATTAAAGCATCGACAAACCTACATGAAAATAATCCGCCCTTAAACAGATGAAAAATCATTTGCGGTATAAAAAGAAAGATAATCGCTCCCATGCAGCAAAATAACATTATAAAGACTATCATAGAGTCATCAAATATCGCACCATAAATATAAGCGATTACGTATATGGCGAGGCAGGTTTTTCCTATAATTCTTTCCGTTTCCGTGTATTTTCGTGTTTCGCTTTCATAAACAAGCGCGAAAGTCTTTTTAAAATATAAAATATCATCAAATTTCATTACGAGCTGCTCGCCCAATTTTATACATTTTATGCTTGAGTTTAAAAATATAAATTTTCTTCCGTAATGCTGCGAAAAGCCCTTAAGAGCCCTAGCAACTAAAGGTACAGTGAGCAGAATATTCGCAACTTTTCTATCATAGGGGATGTTGGATACTAAATTTATAAACATAGCAAAACAAAGCAACGCTATTATAGCTATAATATTTACGATCGGCATATAGTCTTTGATGACTAGCGGCTCTTTGTCGTAATCACGAGTTTTAACACCTCGCGATGAAACACCGCCTGAGTTTAAATTTTGAAATTTTACCTCGTCTTTTGAGTTTAAATTCGTGCCGTTTAAATTTCTATCTCGGAAATTTGCGCCGCAAAGATGATCGGGTTGCGATTCGGGGTCTGTTTGATTAAAATTCGCATTTTTAAAGCTTTTGCTAATCAAATTTGTATCGTTTAAATTTAATGAGCTGAGATCCGTTGCATCGCTTAAATCCGCATCGTCAAAAATTTCGGCGCTAGCGCCTTTTCGCAGCTTTTGTTTTAAATTTCGGCGCTGTTCGTTTAGAGGCTTTTTTGATTCCTCAAGCCGCACTTTATCCAAAAAATATCCTTAAATTTAAATCGCTCGTATTTTATAACTTTGGGCTTAAATCGCAATAAATCGCGTTCGTTTCGCGCGTTTTTAATTTTATTTAAAATGTGTTTTGCATCGCGCCGCATGCGCGAAATGACGGCAGTAAGGGCGCGACAACGGAAACAAACCGCGTTTTCGGATCGATTCATTTCTTAAATTTTCTTATGAAATCGCTCGCGTCCCGCGCCGTCATCGCCGAGCTCATAACGGCGATCCTATCGGCTCCCGCGCGTAAGACGGAGACGAAATTGTGCGGCGTGATGCCGCCTAGCGCGTAGATTTCGCCCGCGAAAAACTCCCGCACGGCGCTGATCAAATTTAGCCCCTTCGGCGCGAGCCCCGCCTTACAATCGGTCGCAAATATATGGCTCAGGCAGATCGCGTTCGCGCCCAGCTCCAGCGCCTCGCGCGCTTCCGCCTCGCTGTGGCAGGAAGCGACCAGTTTTTTGAAATTTGCACGCAAAAACTCCGCGCCGTGTGCCGCACCGAAGCTTCGCAAAACCCCGAGCGGCAGCCATAAATTTCTCACTCCCGCGTTCAGCGCAAAATCCGCGAAATTATGCACAAAGACCGCAGGCTGGCGCCTAGAACGCTCTGCACTCTGCGCACCCTCCGCACTCTGCGAGTTTTCCGCCTTTTTCACGCTCTGCGAATTTTCTACGCCCCCTACACTTTCCGAGCTTTCCGTGTACTGCGCGCTCCGTGAGCTCCTCGCATTTTTTGCACTATGCACATCATTCGCATTTTCTGTACTTTGCGCACCCTGCATACTTTTCGCATTTTCTGGGCTCCGTACGCCTTCTGCCGCTAGTTTCGTTTCGCATACGGCGCCGCGAAGCAAAATCTCGCCATGCGCGCTATCATTCGCACAGTTTGCAGCGCCGGTAAAATTTTTAGATGAAATTTCCTCTAAAACACAAGCGGAATTTTTAGGCCGTATCTCATCCGTAGCGGCACCGTGCCTACGGGCCGCATCCGCGCAAAGCCCGCTCCTGCCGCCGCCCAAATGGAGCTTTTTTGGAGAAACTTCGTCTGCGTCGCGCTCGCAGAGCAAAATTTTATCCGCGTAGGCCGCGCTCGCGTCTAATTCACTCGTGAAAGCATGGGTTTCGCCAAATTTAGCAGCGCAAGCTTCATCTGCAAAAATTTCGTCCGCGCGGACCGTATCCGCACAAAACCCACTCTCGCAGGCGAGTAAAATTTTACCAAACAGCGCTGCATAGGTCGCTTCGTCTAAATCCTTTTCGCGCACGACGATCTCGCCTACGCCTGCCGCAGCAAAATCAGCTATGCGCGCAAGCAGCGCCGCCTCACCGCCGCAGAGCGCGCGATTTGTGATGATCGTAATGCGCGAAGCAAGCTCTAAATCTAGCATCCGCTCGCCCCCTTTAGATCAGCATCTATACTCATGTGCGACACCGCACTGAGGCTTAAAATTTTGCCCGCAGCGTTGGGGTTTAAAATTTTATTCGCCAGGATTGAAGCCAAAGCCCATGCCGCTACGCTAAAACTTAACATTCCGGCCGCCTTTGTATAAGCTGAAATTTCTGCGGCGTCATTGCGGTTTGAAATTCCTACGACGCCGTATCGCAAAAATTTTATCGCCTTATCTAAAGCCAAAAATTTCATCATCCTTGCGCTACGCAAAATTCCTATCGCATCGCTTGAGATCAAATCCCGCGCCGACTCATCGGAAGCAGGATCCTTCGCCGAGGTATCAGGGCTTAAAATTTTGCCCGGCCAAACAGAGGCTAAAATTTCGCGCGTATAGGAGCTCAAAGCGTTCTCAGGACCCCTCGGTTTTATCGGCTTTACATTACCGCATAGAAGCCCCGAGTTCGCGCCGTTTTTAAATTTAAAATT